>JBAQLX010000187.1:0-5583 GCA_049302315.1 Desulfosporosinus sp. | reverse complement strand
GGAGAGAGGAATCGCGTCAATGAGAGCAGTCGATAAGGCGTGAAGAAACGCATTGGGGACTTGTCCAAGGATGGACTGATGTCGCGGTGCCATGGATGGCAATGAGCGACCACATTCAGAGAAGCCCGGAGGTTATGCGTTTTAGCCTTAGCGACAAGCGAATAGCGATGGAACGTGTGCGAACGTGTTAAGACACTTCCTCTCACTAAAAAAGCCCCCCATCCTGGTAAAGGACGAAAAGCTTCCGCGGTACCACCTTTATTCTGAGGAACATTGTCTCTCAGTACTTGTTAGACGTTAACGGGTTTTTCCGTCAGAGAGTACTTTATTCTCCTCTGCCCCTCCTGTGCGACCAAAGCGTGTTTCCGAAAAGATCTCCCAGCTATGACCTTTCTCTCTGAACGGTTTACTGACGCTATTCCTCACATTCTTCGAGTTTCTCCTGAATATTTTATTGACTACATTATACTCGGCGCGATAAATATTGTCAAAAATACTGAATTGATTGCTTGGGTTTTGTTATCTTTTCTTGTCTCCTTGTTCAGACGGCAGTCAACGTAAATGCCCTGATCATTGGCGACCAGGATACCCCCCTCGCCACTGACCGTCATTTTGGCGCCTTGAAAGCTAAAACAACCTACATCTCCCAGAGTCCCTACCTTCCGGCCCTTGTACTCCGCCCCAACCGCCGGCGCGGTGTCCTCAATGACCAGGAGTGCATAACTCTTCTAGTAAAAGCGGTTTACCTATACCTTTTTCCCTGGAAGGACTAAGCGAAGTCATTAGAAATAGTCCCGTAAATCAAACCGACGACCAGACCCCCGTTGACGAGGCTGAAATCCTCCTTCCTCAAACCAGATTCCAGCTTGCTGGTGTCCCTTTGGAAACATCCTGATTCAGCCGCTTACCAATTAAAATATCCAAATACTTTATAGATAGCCCAAAACCCGGTCTTATCGCCTTTAAATTGTCACGAGTCAATGTATCCCCAGCTTTCATGTCCTCCACAATATACAATGATCGCCTATATTGCAATGACGCTTTCTCTTTTTCAGTTGCTCCGTACGCCACTCTACCTAGGGCCTGCCAAGCACGTTCAGTTTCATTAACCAGTTGGCGCATCTCGGCTGGTTCCATGGAGAAAGCTGAATCCACCCCTCCATCAGCCCTGGATAGGGTAAAATGTTTCTCAATTATCGTTGCCCTCAGAGCGACACTTGCCACCGCGACGCCAAGTCCCATCGTGTGGTCCGATAACCCTACCTCACACCCAAACAACTCCCGCATGTGGGGTATCGTCAAAATATTGGCGCTCTCCACAGGAGCGGGATAGGTGCTTGTGCACTTTAATAGAATCACATCCAGACACCCACTCTCCCTCGCCACTCGAACCGTTTCATCCAACTCGGCCACTGTTGCCATGCCTGTCGAAATAATCATTGGTTTCCCTGTAGACGCTACCTTGCGGATCAGGGGGAGATCCGTGTTCTCAAAGGAGGCGATCTTATAACAAGGTACATCCAGCGATTCCAGAAAATCAACAGCCGTCTCATCGAATGGGGTACTAAAACCAATGCGTCCTAGCTCTTTGCAGCGCTCAAAAATTGGTTTATGCCATTCCCGAGGAGTATAAGCCTGTTGATAAAGTTTGTAGAGAGAGTTGCCCTGCCAAAGGCTTTCAGGATCCTCGATAAGGAACGCACCCTTGTCCATATCCAAGGTCATAGTGTCTGCCGTATACGTTTGTAGTTTCAAGGCATGCGCCCCAGCCTTAGCTGCAGCGTCCACAATTGCCAGAGCCCTCTCCAAAGACTGATTATGGTTACCGGACATTTCCGCGATAATAAACGGTTTGTATTCTTTGCCAATTTTCCTTCCGCCAATCTCTATAGATAACATCAGAACACCTCCTCAGTCAATATTTCTCCCTAATATAAAAGCCTCTGCTGCCTCAGTCCCGATACAGGAACCTCTCCACCTCGCCAAGTAGCCCACTGCATCAAGTGATCTTGGGAAAGGCCAGCTTCGCATCTCATGCTCATATTTCTTTAAAGCCTTAATTTTTTTATCAAGATTGTCCGAAATGTTAACAAACCAGTTCGGAATAAATTGCATACTGGAACTAGAGACTTGCCACTCCGTACTCGAAGGAACTTCAAAAAAGAGAATCGTTTTGATAGTTGATCCCGGAACAGGCCTTGCTGCGGTTATTACTGCTTGATTCGTGATTTGATGATCGATATTCAGGTCACCATAGTAATGCGTATAAAGTATATTTGGCTGATGAAGTTTTATGAAGTCTTCAACTACTTTTACAACATCTAATAAATCAACTGAATCCATCCGATTATCTGGGAAGTCTTTTAGGGTCACAGTGGAGACCCCTAAAACTTTCGCCGCTTCTTGAGCGGCCTTGCATAAATGATTAATCACTTCGCAGTTTTTATTTCGATCTCTCCACCCATCTCTACTTGTTTGGCCTTCCGCAAGAATAAGGATATGAACCTCATCACCATCCTCGACGTGTTTAGCGATAGTTGCTCCACAACCTAATACTTCATCATCCGGATGCGCTGCTACAACTATAACCTTGTTGTTCATTTACTTATCCTCTTTCATGGTTATTATGACATCCGCGTGAATACGATCTTGTTTCATGGATGCTCTTCGAAATTCCATGCGAAGGCGCTTTGTCTCAAAAAATGCGTGGGGATATCCTTCTGCATCAAGCATTCGTATATAATCATAGACTTCCTCTAAGCTTTTGAGATCGTCAATATTACTTTCTTCAGGACGACGTCTGTTAAAATATACGGGTTCACCTTCTTGTCCTACAGGGATTGGTGAATTTCCTATAATAAAAAGGATCATTTCCTTAATAATCTTGGCTGCTCTAAGATATATTTCCTCAGCAGATCCGTATAAGCAAAGATTTCTCTTGTCATAGATTGGGCCGGTATCCAGACCTTCACTACAACGGAGAGCCGATATTTTAGTCGCATAGATCCCCCTCGCTATCATGTTTTGCAGAGGACTTCCCCCTCTGCCAAACGGCAAATCCGTCATATGAAATATAATGCATTCATATGCTTCATACACATCCTTAGGAACCATATAGGACCAATGGGGAAGAAACACGTAGGTCGGATTAATTTCTCTTAACAAGTTCCGATTTAAGTTCTCTTTCTTATCTATCAAATAACCTGCGTCACCAGTAAGCTGAGCTATCTCATTGGTTATCAGTGCATATCCAGGTCGGCTTGATGCTATGACATATGGCATAATTGTCTACCCACTTTCAAATTCAGTTAATACTGCATTCTATGTGTATCTTTTCGTAGTTAATCTTAGTTCTGTGCTCCAACCACTCATCTTTTAATATTCCCATAACCAAAACATCGTGGTAAGTTTTGCCTTTTTTTATCTGCTGTCTCAATACTCCTTCAATTAAGGAGCCACACTTTGTTTTGATATGAACGACTCTTTTGTTAAAGGCCAGAACTTCGCTCGTTAGCTTATTTAAGCCCAATTCATTGAATACAAAATCAAAGATGTTGTACTCTAATAGTTTTCCAAAACCTTGTCCCCTTATTGAGGGATCGAGATAATATCCCCAGGAACACCGGCTATTTTGATAATCGATATTTGTGAGATATACGCTCCCGATCTTGGTATATTCAAGCTCAACGATCCAATATCTACACGTTGGATCATGATTAATGGCCTGAAACCATTCATTTTGCATTTCTATGGTTAACTGGGGTTCGGTGAACATATATTTTGTTACCTCGGGCAGCATTCGCCAGTGCCTCAGTGTTTCCAGATCTGATTCCTCAATTTCAACCAGTTTGAGCATCAGTTTCAGCCCCCTTAATGCAGTTAACTTGTTCAGCGGAATCTGAACATCAAGGCTCAACAATTTAATTCACCTTGCTATAATTTACTCTTCCTTGAAATATGGCTTCAACTAACTGTTCTATACCTGGAGAACTTCTAACTCCTACTACATCAAGAGCCCTTTTTTGCATGTCTCCTATTTTACTGGGCTCCCTAAATAATCTCTCCGCCACTTTACCTATCAAGCCCGTATTTACTTCCTCGTACCAGCCAAGATTCCGGATCGCACCCAGTTCAGACACCGCCTGAGTTGTTTCCAGCTGGTTCTCAGCCGTTACAGTTACGATAGAAGGCAGACCCAGAAAACACCTCTCCCAGATGGTTGAGCCTCCTGCTCCAAAGGCCAGGTCAGCTTTGTTCATAAGTTCAGCAAGATTTGAAACTTGACAATGATAGTATAAATTCGACCTTGCAGAGCAAATGTACTTAATTCTTCCCTTGTTTGGATTAGACTGACCGATTACCACGTTAACCTCTAACTTTAATCTGAGGTAATCACCTAATCCTGTCAGACACTTTTCAGTCTCATTGGTGGTATCAGCTCCCCCATAAAATACAAGTATATTGGAAACCTCGCCCGTCCTGATTCTCATGTCTTTTCGTGCTTTGTAAAATTCCTCTCTTAACAAAAGATAGTGGGGTCCAAGAAATAAAGAACAGTCCTTAGGTATCAAGCCGTGATAACGATCCGCTGCATTGTGATAGTAATTCTGATCCAACAAGACATCACAGTCATGATGACGATTTGCCAAGTCATCAATCACCATGATATTATTTACCTCCCCTCTCAAAAGTGACTGCCACTGGTGATCAATCCCATAATGATCTACGATTAACCAATCAATCGTTCTTCCATCCTTCTTCAGAACTCCTATTGTCTGTTCCGCGTCAGATTTCCACGTGGTTTCCGGCCATGCCTGACCAAGCCTTTTCAATTCCAGGTTACTGGCTTCATCCCCGGGAAGAAGATGTACCCCAAAACCCTGACTTATAATATATTCAGAAAGATTGCCGGGGAGGTCCCGGCAGACAAAACTGATTTCTGCGCCCTGTACCTTCAAGCGGGCTGCTAATGTCAAACAGCGCATGATGTGTCCGCTGCCCATAAATTGTGAGGCATCTGCACGTATTACTGCTAACAATATCACCAGCTCTTTTTCTCGTATGATGATAGATACTACCGGAACTTCTTCTGCTCAATTTGCGAATTGATCTTAAACCAATTTGGCTGTACCTTCATTAACGCCAAGACATCTTCTATTTCAAAATAGGGATTTATCGGGTACAGTGTTTCCAAAATGTGCTCTATAAGTTTAAAGTCCTCCGGAGTGTCCACTGTCCACCGCTGGTGGCTTTCATCACGTTCAAAAGCAACGTTTAATAAACAAAATCTCTGGCTATCCTCATGGATATACAGGGTGACGTGTTCACGGTATGGCTGCTCAAGCGCTTCACAACAAACCTGTTCCAGGAGGCTCAACGGGAAGACCTCGGTATCCATACCCCTGGGAAACGTTCTCTTCAGGCAATTTGAAACATAATCACAGCTTTTCGCGTTCTCTAAATAGGCGCCAATAACATTGTCAACTACCGCTGGATCAATAAGCGGGCAATCTGAGGTGATACGCACAACGACATCTAAATCATTTTCCTTCGCCGCACCGAAGTAGCGGGAGAGCACATCCT
>JBAQLX010000186.1:0-4590 GCA_049302315.1 Desulfosporosinus sp. | reverse complement strand
CGCTTAAACTGCTCGCGCTGAATCCCAACATATTTTTCTGCATAGTCTTGACATTTCTTACGGAATTCCAGCGTAGACACAGCATGCCGGTTCACGCCCAACTTCTTGATCACTTGTATTTCGATGGGAAGCCCATGGGTGTCCCATCCCGGAATATAGGGCGCATCAAAACCCATCATGGTCTTATATTTGACCACAATATCTTTCAACACCTTATTGATTGCATGCCCCAGGTGAATATCTCCGTTAGCATACGGAGGACCATCATGCAGAATAAATTTTGGCCGTCCAATACGGGCATTTTGCACCTTTTTGTAAATATTGTCTTCTTCCCAAGTTTTGAGGATTTCCGGTTCCTTTTGGGGAAGATTCCCACGCATTGGAAAATCGGTTTCCGGTAAATTGAGAGTATTTCGATAATCCACAAATATTTCCTCCTTAATTGCGATGCTCAATGCGCGATATTCGAACCTCGAACCTCGAACCTCGAACCTCGAACCTCGAATCTCGAAATAGCGAGTGATCTCGCCCCTCCTAAAAAGGGACGAGATCACTCGCGGTACCACCCTTGTCGCCCTATAAAGCCACTCGGAAGCCTGTTAACGAAGACAAACCAAAAGAACTTACTCAGATTTAAGTTCTTCACTCCAAGGGAATTTTCTCCGTCTCGCCTCACGGGCTCACACCGTTCCCGCTCGCTGTTGAGGTTGCCTGACAGAGACTGTCCTTATCAACGTGTTCTATAAATTCACTATTTATTCTTCCTTCGAGAGAACTTTCCGCAATATAGTGACAAGTTTTGCTTGACCTTCCGATTCAATAGGATCCACCATCCACAGACATAGAAAGGAAATTTTTTGACTCTTCCATCCCTGAACGAAGGGATCCATCTGTTCCTTGGATAAGTATAAATGCGTTGAATCCTGGGGGGGCGTCAAACTGACGACCACTCCGCGTTGTTCAATTTCATCCATGGCCTGAAACGCACGATCAAGTAAATCATCACTCCCGGTCATCAAAACATCCCCGGGGCGAAAATTATGGCTCACTTCGGCGAAACCTACACTCAAAATTTTTATATCCGTTTGATCTGATTGCAAATCGTTAATGGAAGGTAAGAGCTGGATTTCTTGTCCCCCAACTTTCCCAACGTAGGACCGATTCTCATCCTGATGTAATCCAAACCCTTGAATGAGAAAGTCAGGAGCTAGCTCACTAATTAATATATTATTCATCGATTCCTATCCTTCTCCTTCAAAGCTGTCTGATAATTATTTTATCACGCAACAAGGCTTATTCGCAACCTCAAGGACCTGAGCATTTTAAGCAATGCCATCATCCAATTCCTGCAACTTCTCTAAATCCAGATGGGCAAGCAGAAATGACTTGAGTTGTGTCCGTAATAGATCCCGTCTCCTCGAAAGTCCCTGAATTTCTTCTTTAATATCTTCCAGTATCACCTGAGTTTCAGACACTTTGCTTAACTTATCATGTTCAGCTTCCCTCAGCATGAGATCGGCCTCATGGCGTGCAGTCTTCTTAACTTCTTCGGCAGTTTGCTGAGCCAAAACCAGGGTCTGTTGTAAGGTATTCTCGAGTTGGCGATAGTGGCTAATTTCCGCTTCCAACCCTTTTGTCTTTTCGAGCAGTTCGAAATTCTCAGTATACGCGGATTCAAATTCCTGACTTACGGTTTCGAGAAACTTTTCCACTTCTCCGCATTGATAACCCCGAACCCCTTTGCGAAATGTTTTATTTCGAATATCAAGAGGAGTCATCTGCATCTTTATTCCCCCCTAATGCCATCGTTACCGGAAAAACACGATTCAACCTAGAAAAATGGTCTCACGATCCAAGCTTGAATCAGACTCAGCACAATGATTGCAATGAGCGGGGAAAAATCTACCGCCATTGCTGCACCGCCGATTTGAAAACGTTGAAACGGCTTAAGAAGTGGGTCTGTCACATCAGAAAGAAGCATAGTTAGTTTATTGGACTTAAATTGAGGTATGAAGGAAAGAAATGCTCGAATCACAATCGCGAAAATGAGAATTGTGATCACTTTATCAATAACTTGAGCAATTAGAGAAATCAACCTAGAATCCCTCCCTATTTCTGCCAGAATAATCCCTTATCTCTAAGTTCTTCGCGCATCTCACCAGAAATATCGACGTTAGTAGGCACAAACAGGAATATTCCATTCCCGACTTTTTGCATGTTGCCATTTAACGCATAAGTTGTCCCACTAATAAAATCTACAATACGTTTAGCTAACATTTTTTCAGCGTTTTCAAGATTAACAATAACTGGTCGGCGAGATTTCAGCTGATCAGCAATGTTTTGGGCTTCTTCAAAAGAACTTGGTTCCATCACAACCACACGTATTTGCTTTTGAGAATGAATACTCACGACTTGGGCGTTTTTGCGGCTGGAGCGCACCTCCTCTTGTGCATTTTTTTCTCTTTCATTTTCTTCGAAGATATCTTCTTCTGGTCCCTCATCTGAAAATCCCATAATCCCGATCACTTTGTCAATTAATTTCGCCATTTATCTATCTTCCTCTCTTCCAGACCTAACTATAACGTTCTCCGAAAATCTGACGTCCTACACGGACAAGAGTTGCCCCTTCTTCAATAGCCATTTCAAAATCTCCGCTCATCCCCATCGAAAGTTCACGCAAATCAACTCCTGACCTTTTTCCGGATTGCAAAGTATCCCTTAGGGCCCTTAGCTGACGGAAAAATCCTTGCGTTTCCGCCGCACTGGCATCCCTTGCCCCGATGGTCATTAATCCTTGAACTTGGACATGTGGATAATCCCCAATGGAATTTAAAAAGTCTGGGACTTCCTCCGGCGCGAGTCCCGCCTTGGCGGTGTCCCGAGCGATATTGACTTGAACAAGTGTCGTCCAAATTATACCACATTGTTCCCCTTTAGCGTTAAGGGTCTTTAATAAAGAAAACCGATCAAGTGAATGAATCATAGAAACGGATTGATCTAAGTACTTCACTTTGTTGGTCTGGAGACTTCCCACCAAGTGCCATTCACAATCATTCTTGAGGAAAGAAGCTTTCTCCAACCATTCTTGAACACGATTTTCTGCAAATCTACGTTGTCCGGCGCGATAAGCCTCCTCCAAAGCTGAAACGGGCTGGGTCTTTGACACGGCCAATAACCGGATGGTTCTCGGGTCCCGATTACTTCGGACTGCAGCTTGGTCTATCCGTTGACGGACCTCGACTAAGCTTTGCTCAATACCCGCATTTGTCAACATTTGAATATCTCCTTTGCAATGAATTCTACGTCCCTTCGTCGTTTCCTGCTTATGAGGCCCAAACCTAAATATTTTTTACATCAGCTACTATCCCTTCCAGTCCGTTACGGGGCGTTATCACGATGGGGATACCACTCGTCAGATTTTCAATGCAGGCATGAACGTTATCTTGATCGAGAACTTTAACCTTCTTAAAATGCACAACTCCCCCACTCCAAAGAAAGACTCCAAGTTCCTCTCCCTGCGTCCACAGTGCGCTCCTGGGAACGAGAACCCCATTGGTCGGTGATTGGTAGATCCAAGTCACATCTTGACGCCTTTTGGTCGCTGATCCATCGATATAATGAGGAAACATTACGACAACTCCCGTAGGTTTCTCTGATTTACGTAATATTTTAGCGCTAACTGTTTGCTCTCCCACAGTTAAACGTATCGTCTTTCCGACAGTGAGCCCTTCGATACTGGTTATTTCAAGGAATGCCTGAGTCGGAATAAGGTTATTTACAATTTTACCCACAAATTCCCCCGCTTGAACATTAGTTCCAGAAATTTTAACGTTAGCTGTCTGGACCAATAATCTGGCCAAATCCATTGAAGTTAAGTTTTCAGTAGTAATGATGGTTTCCAATCCATCAGTTTGGTGAAAAAACAGTCCGCCCATCGTTGCCAGAATCGTTTGGTTCTGCGCATTCTCCAGTTTAGTTCCAGAAACAGCTCCTTCAGATTGAAGGGTTCCCACAACCTCCCCACGTCTGAAGCGCTGTCCATCTTCGCCCATGAATTGAACCCTACCAGAGAACGGAGCAGATATTGGTAGTTCCTGATTAGCAAATGTTGCCGCAACTTTACGTTCATGAGTGATCGTTCCGGTTTGGGCTACCTCAAATTTTATGGTACCAAAAGTGAAATTAGAGCAAAAGAACCACAAGATTCCTCCGCCTAGAGCTATAGACAGAATACCCCAAAACCAATAAATTGGTTTTCTTCTTTTTCCCCCCATGGCGCCCTCCTACACGATGTTCGATGTTCGATGTTCGAAATTCGATATTTGTTTATTCATTATTCTGACTATATCCTATATGTTGGATGTTGGGATTGCATATTTGATATTCGAACCTCGAACCTCGATTACGCCTCGATTACGCCTCGATTACGCCTCGATTACGTTCGTGGCATACTGCTCCTTTATTTTCCCTTAAATATACCATTTAATATCCCAGAGGACAAACCTGCCATCGGTCCTGGTTTATGTATAAACAACAAGCATAAGCCCCTGTTCTCATAAACAGCGGACTTATGCTTTTCAAATACCAGGT
>JBAQLX010000185.1:0-3326 GCA_049302315.1 Desulfosporosinus sp. | reverse complement strand
CGCGACGGGACGGCATCGCCGACATAAAGAAACGCGTTCTTGTCCAGCCCGATATCGACAAATGCGGCCTGCATACCAGGAAGAACGTTCTCCACTCGCCCCCGATAGATATTCCCCACCAAATGGGCTGCGCCGCCCTCTTCCTCGAACACTTCCATCAATTCGCCTTGTTCAAAGACGGCTGCCCGGAGCTTATGAGATTGGTTTTGGCTTTGAATGACGATTTCTTTTAAACATCCGGCATTTTCATGCTTCAACGGATTAATACCTGGTTTCTAAATACTGATCATACATAAACAAATCTATACAATTCAGCATTTTCACTTTGCCGACAAAGAAAGTGGTAGCATCACAGGATTCAGCTACTGAGGTCAATACTTTCGTATTAAACGTCCGTAACGCCTTAATTGAGCGCATCAACTAAGTACAACAGACGTGCTACTGTTAGTAGCCCCTAAAACAACTCCGCACAAGCCTTTCAACTAAGTGTACAAGTGCAGTAATATATTTTAATCGTTAATCTTAAGCAATCCCAGTAGAAGTTTCCTACGCTCTAACCATAAACCAGGCGTATTCACTTCCTTTCGTTTTTTAAATAATTTAGAAATCTGACGAGTGATCTCGCTCCATTGACTCCATTCATTCAAACCCTTAAAAGCGATCAGCTTCTTTTTAGGGACTAATGTATCTTGAAGTAGCTTTGGTACAGCTTCTTTGAACCCATAACTTCTTCTCGCAATAACTAAGGCTGCTCCGTTATGAACATCTAATCCGTATTGGTGACAATACTTATACTGCCCAATTCTACTGGTATATTGAGGCTTTACCTTAATATACTCAATGCCGTTGCGCCTGCAACTACGTTCCAACATAAGAAGTAATGTTGCATAAACAAACTGACTACTCACCCTGGCTAACTTGGTCTTTACATCCCTATCGTCCTTGAACTTCAAATCTTCAGCAGCAGCCCCACATTGTCTGACTATTGCCGCGTCTTTCACTTGGGCCACAAGCTCACCGCATAAATTCGTTCGCCGGTTACTCCGACAGAAAGTTAATTCATGTTGCTTTAAATAGGTATGCCCTTGGTAGTTACCAAAGGTATCAATTTTAGTTAACGCAAACCCATCGGGATTCGTATCTATACCGATCATGTTGACGTGCCCCATATAAATAACTTTTGCTTCCATCTCTTCAAACGTAATATGGGCGTAATACTTGCCATCTCGTTTGATCAACTCAACTTGGTAGGCTTCGCCACGTTCTAAGGAATCCATAAATAACTTTCGGTACTGAACACCGTTAACTTTACCGGTCTTTTTAGAAAGCTTTTGTGGTAAATAAATCGGCATTAAGACCTTAACTGCTCTGTTATTCACCGTTTTCTCAAGCGTTGAGATTTCTAAGTAACTTGCTCCATCCTTAAAGACAACTCTTAGATTTGGATTACCGCCCTTTGACTTATCGCCACGACTATAAATTCGGTTATTCCGGCGTTCGTTCCATTCCTGTTTCGTGATTAATCCTTTACACCGTTTTAGAAACATCTCTTTCGTGCCAAAAGTAACGGGCGGGAATGTCTTACTCGTCAAATATGCTGTCCAATAGTCTAGCCTTCGCTGACGCTTCTCCAGTTTTGCTGTTAATGATTTATGCTTGCGATCAGATAACCTGGGATTTTTAAGAACCTTCTCCAGCGCCTCAACCTTCTTAATGTAGTTTCCGTGATAGAGCTTAACGAGTTCATGCTGTGAAGCAATCGTCTGCCTTGCCGATTCTACGGCGTCTTTCGCTTGCCGGATATTCAAGTTGTACTTATGCGCCACAACCTTTTCCAGGTCTCCGATAAGTTGCCCTTCGAGTAGTCGCTTAAACGAGTAACGAATAGCCGTACAGAAAACGAGCATCAGGTTATTTAAGAGGGCCTTTTGCTCCTCCGATAGATTGACTAGCATCGCTTTCATTGTCGTTTTCAGCAGACTCACCTCGTTCCTGTTCCAAGACTTCTAAGGTTTGGACAAGCATCTGCTTAATCTTTCTGCCGCCTCTAGCGCCGTAAAGCCTTGCACTAAAACAAGTAACGATACTGACCAAATCGTTGAGCATTTCTTCATTGGGTTGTAGTTTCCCGACTTTTTCAACTGCTTCAATCGTGACGTTGAAGGATGCTGCAAATTCCTTAAGATAAGAGCAGCCAAACCGTGCCAGTCGATCCTCATGCTCAACCACAATAAAATCTGCTTCGCTTAAATTCCTAAACATTTTCGTTAACTCTCGCCGATGATCGTTAAGCCCACCGGCTACTTCTTCATAAACAGTCACAACCTTGTATCCCTTATCCTGGCAATACTGCATTAGTCGTTCCTGTTGGCGTTGAAGATTCCCACTCTCTTGTTGCTTTTTGGTTGAAACACGGCAATAAATAAACGCGTTTTTCCGCAAAGATGGCACGACCTCCCCAGAATTAACGAGAGCTTCAATTTCATCGAGTCTGTACCTCCGATGATTCCCAAAGGTTCTCACCGACTTTAGTTTTCCTAATGCATCCCACCGTCGAAGAGTTATCAGCGTTACACCTAATCGTTGAGCTGCTTCACTTATATCGATCAATTTACTCACCACTCGTATTCACCTCTACTATATGATAGCAGAAATATTGCTAATTAAATAGTATAAATGATTACCTTTGAGTATATTTGTATAACCATTCAGCAACTGTTGTAACCTCCATTCTATTGTCTATCGTCTTTCCATCAATCACAAAGAGCCAATCCATAATCAGGATCATGTGGGCTCTTTCTTATCTCCCTCGTAAGTCCAGACCGCACTTTGAATTATAGATTCGACACGTTACTGCATATATCCTTCGACACTTCCCAAAATTTTCTTTTCAAGCATTTAAAAATGCCCTTCCATTTAGAAAGGCATTTTTCGAGAATTTACATCAAATTACTACGTATTTCGACGATCAAGTTGCCAAATACGCAAATGGAGGACTTAACAATTGCTAAGCCGACATTTGCGTAAATTCTAAAATAATTTACAATCTTTCCCTATCCACATACGCCCATTGTAAGACAGCTTCCAAACGTGTGCTTACTCCTAAATTAAACAGGATATTACTAACATGAAATTCCACAGTTCGAACATTGATACCTAATGTTGACGCAATCTCTTTGTTGTGTAAACCTCTTGTTATTAATTCCATTATTTCCAGTTCTTTAGGAGTCAGTAGTTTACGTAGCGTTTCAACAGGCTTCACAGGGAAATGTAAGTTATCATTCTTATTTGCGGGGTAAAGAAAAGCCTCTAAACCTTGCGAAAAA
>JBAQLX010000184.1:0-2735 GCA_049302315.1 Desulfosporosinus sp. | reverse complement strand
TTGGAACACTAATGGACGTGGGTAAAGGTCGAATTCTCCCTCAAGAGATCCCGGAGATTATTGCCAGTCAAGAACGGAAACGGGCCAGAATGATAGCACCGGCGCATGGCTTAACGCTTGCTCACGTGAATTATACGGAAGAAAGCCCATTTGAAGTTTTTATGGACCTTTAGGCGAGGTTCGAGGTTCGAGGTTCGAAGTTAGCAACGGGGGTTCGAGTAGTGGTTCTTGTTGAGAAGTAGGCCATTACCAAGCTTTACAGAAGTATTAATGGTGTTCTACTCTATACCTAAAATGTTTCGAGCGAGGTTTATGGAATTATACCTTGTCAAAAATAATGATTTGACATAAAGATAAAAATTTAATAAAATATCATTATGAGTTTTTGTGCCATGGCTATGATTGAGCCCCATGTCCTTGGCATACCGCGAGCATGATTGAGCCCCATGCGAGTGTTAGTTAAAAGAACTGCTAATTGGAGGGAAAGTTATGACCACGTTTTTTGCAAAAGCACAAGACCAGGAGCGCAAATGGTTTGTCATTGACGCTGCGGGAATCCCCTTGGGTCGTATTGCTACTGAAGCAGCACGTCTCCTAAGAGGTAAACATAAAGCGACATTCACCCCTAATGTTGATACAGGGGATCATGTCATAATTATCAATGCTGAAAAATTAGTGTTAACCGGCAACAAACTTAACAACAAAGTCTATCGTCGCCACTCCGGGTTTCCTGGTGGGTTAAAAGAAATCTCATACAAAAAATTAATGCAAATTATGCCAGAACGAGCTATGGAACATGCTGTGAAGGGAATGCTTCCTCATAACAAGTTGGGCGCCCAGATGTACACAAAGTTAAACGTGTACAAGGGAGAATCACACCCCCATCAAGCTCAACAACCTGAAATCTGGACAATTCAATAGATTTGGGAAGGAGGAAGTAAAACATGGCAACTCAATTACAATATGCTGGTACAGGACGACGTAAAAATGCAATCGCTCGCGTTCGCCTTATTCCTGGTGAAGGAAAGTTCGTTATCAATAATCGTGAATTAGCAGAATATTTTGGTAAGAAAACTCTGGAAATGATTGTTCAACAACCATTCAACATCACAGATACACTTACTAAATATGATGTTATCGCTCTCGCCCACGGGGGTGGCGCCACAGGTCAAGCCGGGGCGATACGCTTAGGCATTGCCCGTGCTTTGCTGAAGGCGGATGCCAGTCTCCGTCCAAGTCTTAAGAGAGCCGGTTTCCTTACGCGTGACCCGCGTATGAAGGAACGTCGTAAATACGGCTTGAAGAAAGCTCGTAAGGCTCCGCAATTCTCCAAACGTTAATTGTCGAAAACAGAAAGTCCCTCAACTGCGCATAGTTGGGGGTTTCTTAATTTTTTACACGCTGTAAACAGGATTCTACATTACCAGCTATCACAAATATATATTTCAAACCTTGACGAGGATTAAGTGGAACCAACTATTTTCTGAAACTGCATAATTACCGTATTAAGATGTAGACTTATTGAAAATGGACAATCCAAATGCATATTCCGAATGTCTCCCCCATAAGGTTAGACGGAATAGACTGGGGGAGGATGAAAATGAAAGTTATCCGGGTTGTAAGCAGGAAAAGAAATAAGGAAGTTATTGTCGGAATCGCGCTTGCACTAATTTTGATGTTATCCCTTGGATGGGGATTCAGTAGACAGGATAAAAATATATGGAGTTGGACATTGGGAAATAGAGTCGTCGTGATCGATGCCGGTCACGGGGGAGTAGATCCAGGCGCTGTGGGCAAAGGCAAGGTATTAGAGAAAGACGTGACCTTGGCCGTATCCAAACGCCTGCAAGCCCTGGTTCAGCAAAGTGGGGCTAAAACAATTATGGTCCGCGGGGATGACAGCGACTTAGGAACGTCACAGGGACTATTAAAGCGGAAACGAGAGGATTTGGCTGGGCGTATCCAACTTGCTATGGACGCCCAGGCTGAAGTTTATATCAGCATCCACGCGAATAGTTTTTCTGACGCAAAAATGACGGGTGCACAGACGTTTTATCATGCGGATTCGCCGGAAGGAAAGTTATTGGCGCAATCGATTCAGCAGGAGTTGAATAATATGACGAATGGTAAAAGAGTTGTTAAAGGAAATCAAGATATATATGTTCTGAAAAAGGCACACCAAGCGGCTGTAACCGTTGAACTGGGCTTCCTTTCAAACCTTGAAGAAGAACAGTTGCTGACAACACCAGAATATCAGGAGAAGCTGGCTATTGCCATTTATCAGGGTTTAAGTGTTTATTTTAGTAAACAGACGGAAGGAACTAAAAGTGCAATGTAAGAGGTGTTTACAATGCGGGATATTGATAAATCTCAGGTTATAGGGGTTGTGAAAATAGCCCATTCTGTGGTAAGATAATTTAAATTTAATAGTTCCGTGTTCAGTATTTGCAGTAGGAAGATAGCTTTGTATGGCAAAGCTATATGTAGGATGGTGACCGTGGGGTTTCTCTGGGTGCTTCGCGAAGGACTCGTCTAAGATAAGTAGGATTGTAGGATGGGGGCGATTTAAAGTCAAGGCGCCCACTATTCAGGGTGCCTTTTTTGGGTGTATCAGAAAGTATCAGTTTTCAGGTACCCCTTTACTTTTTTTCATGGATAGAGTTTAAGATCTTAACCATGCCCACGAAGTATGAGCAACTAAGCATGGATATTGATAATGTAGTATGGTAGAAGGG
>JBAQLX010000183.1:0-3057 GCA_049302315.1 Desulfosporosinus sp. | reverse complement strand
AATTCACGGGATTCCTTCGAGATTGTTTAACTGTGTTTTACCGATATAGCGTGGATTTTTATGGACGATTTCTATAGTAGAACTTTTGACTGTCAAGTACTATTAGATAGTACGCCGGAATTAAGTCAGGAAGCCTTTAAATATATCAAAGAACATCTAAATAAAAGCGGTAATATTTACATACTAGGTGGGACGGTGGCTGTACCCGATAGTTTCGAGACTGCTTTAGAAAATTTAGGTATTAATAGGGAAAAAATCCACAGGATTGGTGGGCATGATCGTTATGAGACCGCCGTATTGATCGCCAAAGAACTACAGCATAAGGGATCCGAATTTTATTTGGTTCAAGGTGACAATTTTCCAGATGCTTTGTCCGCGTCAGTACTTGCTGCGACAACAGGCTATGTCAGTGTCGATAAATCCAAGTATTTAAAGGCAAACGACCAGAATATTCCAGCTGTTCTTGGTGGAATTCCTTTGATTTTATTACCTTCTAAGGGTCCCGTGCCCGATTCGGTCCTTGATTATCTCAATTCAATACCCGACAATACGGATACCTTAACGCAAACATTTCATGTAATAGGCGGAACGGCCGCTATACCGGAGGAAAGTTTGCAACAACTTAAATCCAATATCAGGCGGATTGCTCCCGATGGAGTGACTCGCATCAGTGGATATAACCGCTATGGCACTATGGAAGAAATCAATAAGCTGGAGAGTAGCTTTGACGCCTCTTGGCAAAGCAGTGGAAGAGGGGTCCCTATTCCGCATATCTATCTGGCATCGGGAGAGAATTTTCCGGATGCTCTTACGGGTGCAGTACTAGCTGCTAGAGAGAAGGCCCCCCTTGTTTTAGTCAATGACTCCTTGCCACAGGAAACCACCGATTTGCTCATGGGTTACTGGAATCGCAACCAAAAGGGGATTAAGTGTGGTACGACCGTTACGGCTCTAGGGGGCTCTAGCGTGATGGCTGACCAAACTATTAGATCCGTTAGCTACATTGTAAACTATGGCCAATCCATCGCAGGTAAGCCACAGGTGCAAACAATTGCCGGTTCCGGTGGCCTTGGCTATGTGGACGGTCAAAACCTAGTGGCTAAATTTGCAATGCCCTCGGGAATTACCCAAGGAAACGATGGAACGGTTTATATTGCAGACACTCAAAATCACAGGATTCGCGCTGTATCTGGGGAGAATGTTAAAACCATAGCGGGTGTTACCACTGCTAAAGATGATTACGGAATATCAGTCGGTGGTTTTCTGGATGGGCCAGGGACGTCAGCCATGTTTAATCAACCAAAGGGTCTTGCTGTGAATGGTGAGGGAACTATCTTCGTGGCAGATTCAGCAAATGGTGCGATTCGCGTTATTGATCCTTCCGGTCTTGTGAAAACTCTGGTAAAAGGGCTCAACTCCCCGTCAGAAATTGTCCTAGGAAAAGATGGAGAACTCTATGTCACAGAGACTTTAAATCATCGTATCTTGCGAGTCGACCAAAGTGGGAAATGGTCTGTTTTGGCGGGCGGAGGGTACGAAACGAGAACTAATTGGCTCTCTGGAGGGTATGCGGATGGATTGGGAGAAAAGGCGCAATTTAACGAGCCATCGGGACTTGCTTTAGGACCAGATGGTAACTTGTACGTGGCTGATACCGGAAATCAAAGGATTCGGGTACTTTCCCCTCAAGGTGAGGTTACGACTCTTGCCGGATTTGGGACAACACCGATTGCAGGCTCCAGCTATTTTAAGGGAGGTTTCCAAGATGGTCCTGGGTTAAGCGCCAAATTTAATTTTCCCAGCGGCATTGCCGTATCCACTGATGGAACTGTTTATGTGGCTGATACGTATAATCACCGTCTTAGAGAGATCAGCAAAGCGGGAGAGGTTAAGACTTTGGCGGGTGACGGTGTGCACGGGAAGCAGAACGGATTCCTAGAACAAGTTCAGTTTGATTGCCCTTTTGCTGTTAAGCTCAGTAAGGACGGTAACCTCTTAATAGTTGACCAGAAAAATAATTTGATTCGATTGCTAAAATGGCAGGAGTAGTTGGCTTAAGACCTAGGAAGATTTATTTGCACGTGGAAATAGGAGGGGGGTGAGTTGTGAAAAGAATATATGCTGTCATAATAATCATCCTAGTAATGGCACTTATGTACTATAACGAGGTTCTTTATAATGCTGAACATAGTGTAACGGATCGGGTTACTATCGAACCTAGGGTGGTAGATTCAAGAATAAAAATTTTGGCAATTGACGAAGAAAGCCTTAACAAAATCGGAAAATGGCCTTGGCCACGCAACATTGTCGCAGAAGTAGCGGATAAACTTTTAGCAGGTGGGGCTCTAGCCGTATGGCCAGATATCTTCTACGATGACAAAAGTCTGAACCCGGAGGAAGATAGGGCCTTGGCAAACGTAGCCGCTAAGTATCCAAACTTTTTCCTACCTGTTTACTTTGATTTACAGACAAGAAAAGTTGACAATCAGGTGGTTGTTAATCGCTTGGGGAAATCCGTGATCCCGATTGACCTCAAGCAAACAGGTCATATCAACGTGATCCCGGATGACGATCGAGTTGTCCGCAAAGTAATGCTGGGAATTTCGACCAATGATAACATTCGCGTTCCGGCGATCAGTGTGCAGCTCGCAAATTTACTGTTACCGGCAGATCAAAAGTTGGTTTGGACAGAGGATAACCACTGGCTGAAGGGTAATGTTCCCCTAGTGACTGGACCACAAAATGAAATATTCTTTTCTTATGCCTCGAAACCACTAGATCAAAATATTGAGACGATTTCCATTGCTAAAGTCCTAAGTGGAGAGGTAAACCCTGCGCATTTTGCTGGTTCCGTTATACTTATTGGACCCTATGCACTAGGGATGAACGATTCGTATTATACGCCTGCCAGTAAAATTGTAGAAATGTATGGGGTTGCGATTCACGCAAATATCATTCAGAGTCTTCTCGATGGCAAGATTTACAACAGGGTCTCACATCCTGTCGGCTTGTTACTGATTCTAATCCTCGGCTTGTTAGCCTATTCCATCATGGAGC
>JBAQLX010000182.1:0-1580 GCA_049302315.1 Desulfosporosinus sp. | reverse complement strand
ATTCCAGTGCAGAAACCCTCTAAATTTCTAGTCTAAAAGCAGGAATTCACCCCCTTCATGTTGAATTATACAGTATATGAAAGATAATGAGAGATATCATGACATAGTTTGCATATACTGTGATTTGAGGTGATTTTTGCTGTGTTTAGAGAAAATACATCACATAGACAAGAAAAATTATTTAATAATTTGAGTGGAATGGACCCTCGCTATAAAAAGAAACTGGAAAAGAGTTGGGCTGGACTGTTTTATAAACATGTTTTTTGTCAGATTAACGAAAAATTATTTGAGCCTCTCTATTCGAACGATAATGGACGACCAAATTTCCCGATCAACATTTTCGTTGCGCTCGAAATCATCAAACATTTGAATAACTTTGACCTGTCTGGAATTGCAGAAGCCCTTGCGGAGTGACTTTAATTCGCAGAGTGGCACATTGAGCACTCATTTTGACATAAACATTTGCACTCAATGTACCTTAAAGGATCAATGCCCAGTCAAGTTCCAAAAGAAAGATACCGTCTTGCGCGTCAGCCAGAAAAGCCTCATTGCTGAAAATACTCGCTTAATCCTCATGGATAAGAAAGATCGCAATGAAAACGGTAGTAAACGTGCCGCTATCGAAGGAACAAATTCCGCTTATAAACGGGCGCATGGAGCTGGAAAACTTAGAGTTCGAGGTCTAGTGCGCTGTAGTTTGGTCATGGGCTTGAAAACAATCGCTCACAACTTCCATCAGATCGTTCGTTTCTTTCAGGGAGATACTCGTCAAAAATACAGAAAAAATGTTGATATACACCAAGGGATAATTGCGACCGTTTAGAGGAAATAACAGGTTGGTATAGAAGAAATACCTCCCCCCATAACGAAAATATCACCATTTTCAATGGATATTCCTGATAGTGAGAGACACGGTATCCATAAGCTGGGAATACTTGAGCAGATAAACAGCCAGATGAGAATGGGGCTGCTATTTTCTAGCCTTTCAGCACTGGAATCAACAAATACAATATCAATCTTCTGTAAAAACCTGTCGGTCCAGTCCTGCCACCTACAGATGGTGAACTCTCATGGGTTTCCACCGGTTCATACTGGTAGGGAAGAAGAAATTCAGGCCAGTAATTGATAGTTTCCTTACACTCTTGACAATAACATCTGAACATGGGGATTATTTCCTAGTGAATATGATCAATAGTAAACAAACGGTCCCAACCTGTATGCCAATGGGGATTATGGTTTTGGTCATTGAGGCAGGTATAATAAAAGATGACAGGAGAATCGTCTCATGTCAAAAATAACACTCATCACTTCATGGAGCACTTTTGTGAAATTCATGGTGTAATAGGCAGGATAATGGAACGTAATGTTGAATATACATATAATTATAGTTTTTGTATCTGAAATTTACTTGAAGGGGGAGGCTTCTATATGGATTGGAGATTTATTTTATCCTTATTGTTTGCCGTTGTTGTGACCATTCTTGCTTTACAAAATGCCGGGCCTGTTGAAGTTAATTTTTTCAACATAAAAATGGCAGTATCACAAGCTCTGGTAATATTAATTTCAACAATGTTTGGTGC
>JBAQLX010000181.1:0-3043 GCA_049302315.1 Desulfosporosinus sp. | reverse complement strand
AACAGTCTTGTGATAATGAGTGAATAGTCAAAGAGGGTCAAACGGAGGGCTCTCTTTTGCTGTCTTTTCGTAGAAGCGTTTAAATCCAGCCGATTATTTCAACAAGCTCGCTGATGCTTTCTCTTTTGGCTAAATCAATTTCTTGATAAAAACGGTTTAGCCTATCATGCCATTCCTTTTCATTTTCAGTAATGTGATAGTTTGAATCTATCATATATGTTGGTAACCTTTTTAATAGTAGGGCCAGTTCTATATCCCCAAGTGATTGAAAAATCTCAACAAATTCATTATCAAAGATACAATACCCTTCGAGAATATCGACTAAATCGCTGATGCTGTGAATTTCTCTTTGGATAATTGCTATTTTATCAGCTACATATCTACATTCTCTAAGTTCATCTGCAATGGTTCGGAATGCTTCATCATCCATTTTCGCGCCATCTTCAAATTGAATAACCGGTTGGGTGAGGTTTTCTTTTAGACTAATAAATATTGATTCCAAGCCGTTATTTTCTAAAGCATTTTTTAATCTAGCTGATAAATCCATTACAGTTGCTGCAATATGTTGTATTAATAACCTATCTGAAATATTAAGCTGTTTGCAGAGCTGGGTTGCTGCATCCTGTAACAATGTTTCCAAATCATAAATTGACAGATTCACTAATTTTTGTTGCAAATACTGTATGTCTAGTGGTTCAATATTGAGTTGGATCGCGTTTTTGTGTGCCAATACAGAACCTACTGCGTTTGTTAACACAAGTTCGAAAATATTTATTAGAAGGTCTTGATAATGCTCATCGTATCCGCGTAGCAAACAATGAATGGTAGAAGAGGTAAAGTTTTTACAAAAATGATTTTCCAAAATCAGCTTTTGAAGATAACTGAAGATATACTCTATCCCTCCCAAAGCCATCTTATCATTGCTTAAGGGGTAATCTATGGATGCAGGGGTATCGTGGGCAGCAAAGTCAATATCATAGGCAGAGAAAAAAATTGGTATTCCATGCTGTATAGTATCGTTATAAGCACAATTATCCGTGACAATGTGGTCATTCTGAATTGCATACAGTAATTGTTTGGCACTGTTTAATTGTATTCCTATCAATTTCTTACCTTGTTGGTACAGTTCTACCAATGGTTTCTGTTTAAGTGTCGCTATACTCATGTCTGCATCTGGAAAACTCTTTAAATAGATTCCAATACTATAAAAGATCGATTGCAAAATACCCTGCGCGGTTTCAATTTTAACGGAACTGCTTTCTCCACTTGTATAGCGTTCTGTTTGCTTGGCTAATAGCTGTATGCTTTGGAGCTGAATATTCTCAAATTCAGAATCAGTTAATAACTTAAGGCGAAAAGCTTCCTCTAAAATTGACTGAAAATAATCTGTCGCATTAAGATTTTCTTTTTTAATCAAATGGTATTTTTCAAGACTATTCATCATAAATCTCCTCATCATAAGATTTATCGGTATCCTCACATAGATCCGCATATTCACTAATGCCATATCGAATATTGCGTGCCCAGGCTTCTAATTCTCGATTTTGCAGTAGTTCAATAGAACCTTGGCAGTTATGATCAAAAAACTTCTTCATCAAGGAAATCAATTCATCGTCACTAATTTCGTCAAGGGTCTCGTTTTTGAAATAGTAGAAAGTTTCGATCAATTCATTTAATGTGGCAGCATAGTTGTATTGAGAAAGGAAGGGTGAGTCACAAAATTTAATAATTAGTTTGATAATGATGCCGCCTGAACCGTCTGCGAATGCTATACGTCCATTGCTGCAGAGGGCCTCTGCGTGTGTTTCAACAAGTTCCTGTGCTCCTGCTGGGGATAGAATTAACCCATAACGGGATGTTATTTCATTGCAATTTATGATTTCTCTAATTGACAGTTTGTTCATAATGGCAGTAGGAATCAACATAAAACTATTATCCACATTGGGGCACATCCTTTAAATTGTTTTTAATAAAAGCTATTGACAAGAGGAACATTATTGTGATAATATGAATTGTGATTGTATAAAAAAAAATTAATTATTGCATTAAATGTTAGAATACCATTGACTGTTTTCGAAGTCAATGGTATTTTTTGATTAAAATGGGATAGATCAATTTTACAAAATTTTTTTTGGAAACATGTTGTAGAAACAAAAACTTCGTTTATACATTGTCTCAAGCCTTGCTACATCTACTGCCAGAAAAACTGTTGATTCGAATTCGAGCGAACGAGAAGGGGAGATTGGCTTTGTTTTACCCTTTTAAAATGGAACAATATCTTGAAACATTGCTGGTTGAACGGGACTCACTGCTTCGAGAAATGGAAGAGCAGGCCCTAACGGAAACAATTCCGGTAGTGACGCCGATGGTCGGAAATTTCCTCAACTTACTCGTACATATGGGTAAGGCGCAGGCTATTTTAGAGATCGGGACGGCGATCGGATATTCAACGATTTGGTTGGCGCGTGCAGCGGAAACAACTGGAGGGCATGTCACGACGATTGATATGAATAAAGATCGGCGTGCGCGAGCCCTTAAATACTTTGAACGTGCGGGTATTCAAAACCTTATCACTGCTTTAGAGGGGGATACCCGTAAGATTTTAACGACGTTAGATTCAAGGTTTGATTTTGTTTTCATTGATGCAGCCAAAGGGGAATATTTAGAATACTTGAATCTTATCTACCCCTTAATTGTACCAAGGGGGTTACTGGTGGCGGACAATGTACTTTTTCGTGGTTGGGTGGTTCCGGGGCGAGCTTATGCATCAAAATATGACCGAATGGTGAATGGATTGCGCCAATTTTTAGAGAATCTTTGCCAGAATCGGGACTTTACCACCACTGTTTTACCGTTTGGAGATGGGGTGTCAGTTAGCCGTCGGTTAAATGCGAAGTGCGATATTCGGTAATCGATATTTGACCACGAACCACGAACCATGGACCACGACAAGGCAGGAGGGAAGGAGATAAAGAGGAAGAAGAGGATAATGAATAGGGATAGTGATTCATTAAATCGAGAGATTACAAACCGGCGCCATGGG
>JBAQLX010000180.1:0-4726 GCA_049302315.1 Desulfosporosinus sp. | reverse complement strand
CTCAAATCACCGGAACTAACCGCTAAATGGGAACAACAATTGACAGAAATTAGCAAAGGGCGGATCCAGAGCCAAACGTTTCTGACTGGCATCAGGGGGTATGCCACTCAACTCGTCTCAACGGTTATTGGCAGTACTCAAACCTTTAAGCATGATAATTTGACGCGCAATAAGTGCCCGGAGTGCGGCAAGTTCCTTCTTCAAGTTAAAGGAAAGAAAGGCGAGATGTACATCTGTCAAGACCGGGTGTGCGGTTACCGGAAAGGGATATCTCAAACCTCGAACGCCAGATGTCCGGAATGCCACAAGAAAATGGAGGTCAAGGGGGACGGAGAAAATAAAATGTTCTCCTGCGTTTGTGGGTATCGCGAGAAACTTGCAGCCTTTACGAAACGAAGAGAAGCTGAAAAGGGTAATCTGAATAAGCGGGAAGTCAGCTCATTCTTGCAGCACCAAAATGAGGGTGGCTTGATCAATACGGCGTTAGCAGATGCGTTGGCTAAGTTCAAGAAATGAAATTCAAATTAACTATACAACTTTTCCAGCAAGACCTTAACGTCTTCATTTTCCAGATATTCATCAAACGTCAGCCGGCGATCAAGGAGACCTTTGGGTGTGATTTCAATAATGCGGTTAGCAATAGTTTGGACAAACTGGTGATCTTGGGATACGAACAGCACATTTCCATCATAGTTCGTCAAGGAATTATTTAGAGCAGTAATTGACTCCATATCCAAGTGATTGGTGGGCTCATCCAACAATTGTATGTTTGCCCCGCTGAGCATCATGCGGGAAAGCATGCAGCGTACTTTTTCTCCGCCGGAAAGAATGCTGGCTTGTTTCAACGATTCGTCTCCGGAGAAAAGCATTCTCCCCAAAAATCCCCGAACGAAAGATTCATCGGGATCTCTGGAAAATTGTCTCAGCCAATCTACCAGGTTTAAATTGGTCTCGAAATAGGAGGAGTTATCCAGGGGGAGATAGGCTTGGGTCATTGTAACTCCCCAGCTAAATTCTCCTTCATCTGGGACGATTTCCCCCATTAAAACTTTTAACAAGGTTGTTTTAGCATTGCCGTCGGGACCTACGAAAGCGATTTTATCTCCTTTATTAACAATAAACGAGATATTGTCCAGTACCTTTTCGCCGGCAACTGTTACGGTGATGTTTTTGACAGTCAAGATATTGTTGCCTGCTTCCCTGTCCGGGGTGAAAGCAATATAAGGGTATTTACGAGACGATGGCTTAATGTCATCCAAGGTCAACTTTTCTAACTGCTTCTTGCGGGAGGTTGCCTGCTTGGCTTTAGAAGCATTGGAGCTGAACCTCTGAATAAACTTCTGGAGATCCTCAATCTTATCTTCTTTTTTCTTATTTGATTCTCTCATCAATCTCAGGGCCAATTGGCTCGATTCATACCAGAAATCGTAGTTTCCAACGAATAGTTGGATCTTACCAAAATCAATATCAGCAATGTGAGTGCACACTTTGTTTAAAAAATGCCGGTCATGAGAGACGACAATAACCGTGTTTTCATAATTGTACAGGAAATTTTCCAACCAAGTGATCGAAGGCAGGTCCAAGTGGTTGGTAGGTTCATCCAGTAACAGGATATTGGGATTACCAAATAAGGCTTGAGCGAGGAGTACCCGAACTTTTTCATTTCCACTAAGATCCTTCATTTTACTACTCTGAAGGTCCTTGCCAATCCCTAAGCCCATCAATAATTCAGAGGCTTCAGCCTCAGCTTGCCATCCATTGAGTTCGGCAAATTCGCCCTCCAGGATGGAAGCATTCATTCCGTCCTCTTCAGAAAAGTCCGGTTTTGCATAGAGAGCATCTTTCGCTTCCATAATCTCATATAGTCTGGAGTGCCCCATCATTACGGTTTTCAACACAACGCATTCTTCAAATTCAAAGTGATCTTGTTTTAAAACGCCAATTCGTTCACCGGGCGTTAGGATGACTTCGCCACTGGTAGAGTCTAATTCGCCGGATAGTATTTTTAAAAACGTCGATTTCCCGGCGCCATTTGCCCCAATTATTCCGTAACAGTTTCCGGGAAGGAATTTCACATTGACATCTTCAAATAACACCCTTTTCCCGAATCTTAAAGTGAGCCCACTGGTGCTAATCATTATTAATCGTTCCTTTATTCTATATATTTTCAGTCCGAGTGCATATTATATCACTATACCACGAGAAGATATAGAGAATTGTGCAAAGGAAGTGATCGGATGAACCCGCGAATCTCGCGAATTCATTCGTGAGTAGTTCAAAGAATGTTGAGTTCACTTTTCTCTTCTAAAAGGTAATAAAAAGAAATAAAGAGGAGAGTTCCTCTTTAATCCTCCTCAGTTACCTCGTCATCCACATCCTCATCGTCCTCGTCCTCGTCATCCTCTAATAGCACTTCAAGTTTATCATGTACTTCGTCAATAATATAAAAAAGTTGAGACTGGTGAAGTTCATGGGCATTTGTTTTTAGTAGGTCAGTTATAATTTCAACGGAATCAGAGGATAAGTCATAATCGTTGAGTAAAATTAGTTTGAAGGTATCAGGACTGGTCACCCTTGATGCAACACTATATATGATTCTATGCAAAAAACGAAGAGCTTTCCGGGCTTCCATTCGATTTCTAAAATTCCCTGCTTTGACCACAGTTTCAAATGGGTATTGATCAAATTCCCTATAGATAAACATTTTGTGAATAATAAACTCCATTACGTTTTTTAGACCATTGAGGTCCAGAGTTTTTA
Organism: Desulfosporosinus sp.; assembly: GCA_049302315.1. Classification (GTDB taxonomy): domain Bacteria; phylum Bacillota; class Desulfitobacteriia; order Desulfitobacteriales; family Desulfitobacteriaceae; genus Desulfosporosinus. The sequence goes on along the minus strand of JBAQLX010000180.1, from coordinate 1,966 downwards.
TTGTTTGACATTCTTGTAATGTAGTTACCATTGATGAACAATATTTAAACAAGAAGTCGCCAATTTTTTCTTCCATTCCCACAACAGTAAGTTTTTTAAGTACTGAATTTTAGAAGGGTAGGGGGATAACCATTTGCAAAGGCCAAAAAAACGGTATGAAAAACGAAGGACGTATTACGCGCGGCGGTTAGAAAAACTGACCCAAACGATTAACCGATTAAGTAATGTAAGACTAACCCTGTTCTTTGCCGGGTGTGCGTTGGCGGGTTTTCTTTATATGACCCAAAGCTCTTCTATGGGTCTTGGTATTCTTCTCTTTACCGGGGTCTCTTTTACTGCGCTCGTCTTTTGGCATCAGAGATTTAGAACAAAGCAAAAATATATCCAAGTGCTTTATGCAAGCTATGACCAGGCCTTGAAGCGTTTAGCCGGAGAGTGGAAATCCTTCCCCGATACGGGAGAAGACTTTATTGACCCCGCACACCCATATTCAGAAGATCTTGACCTTTTTGGACCCAGTTCACTTTTTCAGTGGATTAATACTGCTAAAACCTATAGGGGGAGGGAAAAGCTGAAAGAGTGGTTGACTGGGCCCCCGCTAGAGGGTGGGGCCATCCAAAAGAAACAAGAAGCAATCAAGGAGTTGGCCGTAAATCTTGCTTGGCGACATCGGTTTATGGCGGAGGCTGGGATTACAAAGAGTCCGTTAAATTCTCCAACCCGGATCATAGAATGGGCGAAGACGTATGATCCAACCTATCTGCGACTTGGGATTGTCATTCTGGCCCGAGCGCTCCCGATAATCACTCTAACATTTTTACTGTTATATTTTCTGATCCCCAGGGTATCCTTTTGGTATCCATTGGCGGGGTTTTTAATTCAGGCGATCATACTTTTTGCGGGCAAGCAAAGGGGCAAAGCGCTTGAAGCGGTTTATGCCTATAAGGACAGTATTAGAGTTTATGAGAAAATGCTGGAACGGTTTGAAAAGCGGACCTTCAAATCGGAATACTTGCAAGATCTGAAAAAAGGGTTATCTGACCGCGATGGTAAAGCAGCCTGCGAACAAATAGGAAAGCTTTCGGGTTTGGCTGAGCTCATAGCCAATCGGGGCAATTCGATGTTTTTAGTCATCAACATTTTCACCCTCTGGGATATTCAGTGCATGATCGCCTTGGAATCCTGGAAAGAAAAGTCCGGACGTTCTCTGGGTCGCTGGGCGGATACAGTGGCTGAACTGGAGGGGTTAGCAAGCCTGGCAATTATTCACTTTGATCACCAAGAGTGGGTATTGCCTGAAATTGTCCCGGAAAATTTGGGTCTTGTTGCGGTCAATATGGGACATCCGCTCTTGGTTAATTCAACGTGTAATGATTTGTCCATCGGGAAGTGCTCCGGCATCTTATTAATTACAGGTTCGAACATGTCCGGGAAGAGCACCTTACTTCGCACGGTAGGCATAAATCTTGTTCTGGCGTATGCTGGGGCCCCCGTGTGTGCCCGACATTTTAGCTGTTCGATGCTGCGAATTTATACTTGTATGCGAGTGAGTGATAACCTCGGGAAAAATATCTCTTCGTTCTACGCGGAATTACTGCGAATAAAACAGATTGTCAGCGCTTCCAAAAAAGAAGGAACGACTTTCTTCCTATTGGATGAGGTTTTCAAAGGGACGAATTCCCAGGATCGACACGTTGGGGCTAAGGTCTTGATTCGGCAACTGAGCAAGGTCGGGGCTATGGGGATGGTATCTACTCATGATTTGGAATTAGGGGACCTGGAGCGGGAAAGTGAGCTGAGAATCAGAAACTATCATTTCCGGGAGTTTTATATGAACAATGAAATACATTTTGACTATAAACTCCGGCCAGGGATTTCAACCACACGCAATGCCATGTACCTGATCAAAATGGCTGGTATTGAGGTTGATGAAACGTTTTTGGCGAACTAGTCGGCAGGTTATTTG
>JBAQLX010000179.1:0-9144 GCA_049302315.1 Desulfosporosinus sp. | reverse complement strand
CATTCCCACCGAACTTCACCATGCTCCCCTCCTTTATTTCATTCATTTCAATGTAACTTTATAACATGATATGATAGTGTAAATAGAAGGGTTCTGCATACTACTTGTGGACAAATCAATAATTAAGGAGGCAACCATGCCCGAAAAACTCCCCCCACCGCTAACTAACAACATATCCCGCCGCGACTTTTTTCGTGGCATCGGCGGTTTTGTTGCGAAGCATTGGCTGCTTTCTACGCTGCCCCTTGGGGGTGTTGGAGTTCTCGGCTATGCAAGACATGATACCCTATCCCTAAAAAGGGAACATTGGGATTTCTTTTACCCCAATCTACCGACCTCTTTAGAGGGAAAGACGATCTGCCAACTCAGTGATTTGCATCTGGAAACCCTCCGGATCTTGCCAGAACACATTGAACAGATTGTGATGGCTCAAAAACCGGATCTCCTCGTAATTACCGGAGATATCATTTCCACCCAAACGGATCTCGATAAATTAGATAGCTATTTGGGTGGGCTTACAGCCACCTACGGAAAATTCGTTGTCATGGGTAACAACGATTACAGCCACCTTTCCCGCACCCTTTTTAAACGATATCTTCAACAGTTTCAGAACTTAGGGTGGACACCCTTACTTAACGATGCCTCCTTTTTGTCAAACCTTAATCTCTGGGTCATCGGGATTGACGACCCGGCTACCAGGCATGACGATGTGGATCAGGCCTACCAAAATGTTTTTTCTTCTCCCACGCCTCCTACTCCGCCCTTTCGCTTGGTCTTGGCCCATTCCACAGATTGTCTCGACGATGTGGCTAAAAACGGGGCCGAGCTTCTTCTTGCTGGACATACCCATGGTGGGCAAATCCGCATTCCAAGACTTCAGCCCTTCATCACCAATACCTATCTAGGCGACCAAGGAATATATGAAGGGTATCATGTTATTAACGGTGTTCCGCTTTACATCAACTGCGGTATTGGTGAAAGCATTATTCCTTTACGCTTTAATGTCCCCCCGGAAATCGCTTTTTTCACCTTACACCAGGGAGACGCTCCCCCTAGACACCAGGAACGCTAAACGAAAAGATTTTTCTTACAATAAGAAAAATCCCGCAACAAATGAAGTTGCGGGATTTAATATCTTAGATACTAAAAGTATGGTTTCCGATACGTTTGATGACGGACCGGCTCTTGATCCAACGGTCTGTGGCGAGACGTGCATTGAAATAGAATAATGCTCCGTCCGTCGGATCCTGGCCTGATAGTGCCGCCTCGGCCGCCTTGTATGACTGATCATTGGGGTCTAGCTGGATCTGCTTGTCATCAACTGCTGTAAATGCACCTGATTGGTAAACAACAGCCCGTATTGTTTTAGGAAAACGGGGATCTTTTAGACGGTTAAGCACAACCGCCCCAACGGCAACTTGTCCCTCAAAATTTTCTCCTCGTGCTTCACCATGGATGACACGGGTTAATAGCTCCACATCCTCTTTGGAGACCAAACGTCCCAAACTGCGAGAGAGCATCTGGCTTTCCGGCCCTACCTTGGCTGTTTTTAGCACTGTTGGCTTGTTAAAGGCGTCTATATCATCTGGGGGCTTATTTATTAAGGGCGGATCTGCTGTTTCCTGGTTTACGAAGATTTCGTAGGTCAGAATTATTGACTTTTGCTGAACAAAGTGTCCGCGTAAAGCATTTACCCACCACGACAGATTGACCGTGTTATCCGACACGATAATATCTTCGGTTTTTTTAGGCTTATCCTTCACCTCTCTGTTGGGAACTTGTAAGGATTCCCCTTCTCTGATAAAGTCAAGACTTTTCACTTTGTTAAGCTTAACAATTTCATCCACGGTAGTGTGATGGCTTTGGGCTAGACCCCAAAGGGTTTCCCCTTGCTGTACCACGATTATAACGGTCCCATTCATTGGATTCTCGACAGCATTATCGCTTCCTTGTCCCAGAGCCGGAAACAAACTGGCTTGCCACAGAAACAAGCACATCATCCCACATAGGAATATTGTCGAGGATTTCCGACATCGTCGGTGTGGTAATAAAATATTAATCACCTCTTAAGTTAGACTACTATTACTAGTCTTTCCCAATTGAGGTGATTTTTATAACAACACGGTATCAAAGCGCCTAAATGCTCTATTTATTGCTTCATAGGTCATATGCAAACAAAAGTGTTCATATATTTTTGTATTGCCATCCACATAAATTGAGGTGAGGTTGATTTCAATGAAGACTTTAGTTAAAAACTTCTTATTATCTGTTTCTCCCCCGGAAAAACCGCAGCTTAATGAAGCGGAATGCCTGATCACGGAAATGGAAGAAGCGAGAGACAAGATACAATATGCCTGGAACCACTTTAATTACGCAGCACCGGAGTACGTAGCGCTTGCAGTGCTTGAACTGCTCCTGGCGGAAACTCATTATAGCCTCCTCAATAAACGTTACCGAGTAATGTTAGGCATTAGCAAACCTCTTCTTTCTTCTGATGGGCACCTTCAAAATCATGCATTCTTCGGGACTATCTCAGACCCTTCAACAACAAATCCACAATCGCCTGATGATCAATTTCACTTATAGGACGAGGATCACAAAAGACTCGTTGCTTGCAGAACTGATCGAGTGCTCCGATAATACAATAGGTGGCTAATTCTTCATCCAAATCAGCTCTAACCTCCCCTTTTACTTTAGCAACTTTGACCATCTCTTTGTAATGTTCCAAAATAACCGCTTGAACCGCCATGAGATGAATGCGAATTTCTTTAGATAGCATTTTAACCTGCATGGCAATGTGCACGATATCCAAATGATTATTCAGAAATTCCGCATTAAAGCGCGAGCAGTTTAAGATCTTTTTCTCAATGGTTTCCCCCTTGTCAATACTCTCTTTCAGCCCAAGGCTAAATTTCTCGACACTAAATTTCAGGATTTCTTCAAATAACCTTTCCTTGCTTGCAAAGTACTCGTAAACAGTGCCTTTACCAATTCCAGCCTCTTTGGCAATATACTCCATCTTCGCGCCGTCGAAGCCATGTTCAGAAAAAACTCGAATTGCCGCTTTCATGATATCCGTGTACTTTTCTTCTCGCGACCCCGTAAGTATCATCTCCTCAAACTGAATGCGTTGTATTCGACGCTCTTTCGAACCTCGAATACCGAGCAAGCGAACCTCGTCTTTAAACTGAGTGCGTAATATTTTGTGCAGTGATACTCTTTTCTCTTTTCAGCTTCCTTGAATCCCGGATGTCTTCAAATATCGTATAAATAACTGGTACTAGCAACAGGGTTGAGATCGTGGAAAATGTGAGTCCAAAAATTACTACAATACCCATCGGAGCCATTGTTTCCGAGCCTTCACCGATCCCTAAGGCCATTGGCAGAAGACCAAGAATAGTTGCCAGTGTGGTCATCAAAATAGGACGTAAGCGTATCGGCCCGGCATTTTCGATAGCCTCTTCCCGTTCCTCTCCCCGTTCTCTTCGTTTGTTAATATAGTCCACCAGGACAATAGTATTACTGACAGCAATGCCAACTAAAAGAATTAACCCGATAAACGAGGGCACGCTTATCGTTGTTCGAGTAATGAATAAGCCTAGCATCCCACCAGAAAATCCCATGGGTAAAGACAAAATGATCGTAAACGGGTGCAACAAAGACTCAAACTGAGATGCCAAAATCATATATACCAGGAGAATCGCCAGTATTAAGGCCAGACCCAAGTCCGCAAACGATTCCATGAGTTCTTTGTTTTCGCCTAAAACCTCATAAGTATACCCATCAGTAATCTGATAACTTTTTAACCTGGTTTCAATATCCGCGGTGATACTCCGTAAATCCCGATTTATGATCTGCCCTGTGACGTGCACTACTCTGGTCTGCCCAGTGCGCTCAATCTTTACCGGGCCTCGTCCCATCTCGATTTCGGCCACTTGACTTAGGGGAATGGTAATCCCCGAAAGTGTGGACACCGGAGTCTGCCTTAAATTCTCAAGACTCGTTTTAAACGTCTCATCCCCACTCAGTACGACATCAATTTCAGTTCCTTCGTAGCGGTAGGTTGTCGCGGTTGTCCCGGAAATGGTACCCTTTACGGCCTGAGAAATCTGTGCAGCCGATAAACCAAATCGGGAAGCATTCTGACGGTTTACTTTAACTACGACCTCTGGGACCCCTTCCGTCATGCTCGTTTTGACTTCACGCGTTCCTTCAACTGACGCAACGGTCTTCTGAATGTCCATTCCTATCTTCTTGAGTTCATCGAGCTCTTCACCTTTGATTGCAATGTCAATCGGAGTTGTGGAACCACCCATTTGCATATTATCTGTAACAGTTACTTTAATCTCGGCGCCAGGAATGTCTTTAGTCAACGAACGAATCTGATCGCCCACCTGCTCAACACTCCGCTGTCGAGCATTCAAATCCACGAGTTGGACACTGACTGAGCTGGTATTAGCGGTATCCCCTCCGAGTGAAAATCCCCCGTTGGTCCCAATCTGGGTAAAAACCGTTTTGATCTCCGGGATCTCCTCCAGTTTCTTCTGAATTTGATTAACCGTGGCTTCCGTATCCTGTAGTTTTGCCCCATCCGGCAAAGTTGTGTTAATCGTTAATTGTCCGACATCTGACGCCGGCATGAATTCTGCTCCCAAGCTGAAAGCGGATGCCCCGGAGAGACCAAAAATTGCCAGCGCAATCAAAACTACTTTCTTACGATGATGCAACCCATAGCGTAAAAACTTCCTATAGACTGCTTGCACACGCCCGAAGATCCTATCAAACCAGCGACTAAAGCGGTCAAAAACTCCTTTTAATCCCGTACGCCCCTCTGGTATAACCTCAGTTTTCATAAGCTTGGTAGAAAGTGTGGGCACCAAAGTTAGCGAAACAAGAAGCGAAGCCATGAGAGATATGGCGAAGGTCAGGGCCAATTCTTTAAAAATTGTAGCTACGATTCCTTGAACAAAGACGATCGGGAGAAAAACTGCAACCGTAGTTAACGTGGAGGCGAAAACTGCCATCCCGACCTCGGACACCCCTTTAATGGCCGCTTCAAATTTGGAGTATCCTTCTTGGCGATGTCGATGAATGTTTTCCAGGGCCACGATATTATCATCCACCAAGCGCCCCATTGCCAGAGTCAGTCCCCCAATGGTCATCATATTAATCGTGATACCTGTAAAATAAAGGACTGCAAAGGTCGCCATCATGGCAATCGGAATAGCCGTCGCCGTGATGAAGGTAGTTCGAATATTATGGAAGAAGAGAAAAACCACAATAATGGCAAAGACTCCTCCCAAAATAGCTTCGTTTTTAACAGTTTTAATGGATTGTTTAATTAAATCAGACTGGTCCATTACTGTCTTGATTTTTAAATCAGGGTATCCTTTGGCAAATTCTTCGACAGCGGCTTTGACCCCATCCGCCACCTTAACTGTATTCGTCCCTGATTGTTTTTGAACAGCAATACTTACACTTTTTTCGCCATCCGCTTTGGTAATCGCGGTAATGTCCTTATGCCCTATGCCTACCTCCGCAATATCCTTTAATCTAATCTGCCCTCCGCTCGGTAGAGGAATCATAAGTTCTTTAATTTCATCAATTGATTCAAACTCACCGGTTGTCCTGATCGTGAGTTCCTGAGTTCCCTTTTGAACCTGACCCCCTGGCGCATTAAGATTTTCAGCGCCAATAAGAGCAGCTAAGGTATTTAAAGTCAGACCATAGCCCTTCATCTTTTCCAGATGAGTTTTGATTTCAACTTGTTCTGTATACCCTCCGATAACAGTAACAGATGCCGCTCCTGCCACCCGCTCAAGCTGAGGTTTAAGCTTATCCTCCGCCACAGACTGCAACTTGGCAAGATCCGCGTCTTGTCCGCTCAATGTCAATATCACAACCGGCACTGCCCCTAAGTCAAGCTTTATAACCATCGGATCTCCAGCGTCAGTTGGCAAACGACTCTTCTTCTGATCAACTTTCTCGCGCATTTGAAGGGCCGCAAAGTCCATGTCCGTCCCTGACTTAAACTCCGCTATAACTATTGAGCTCCCCTCGGATGTTCTGGAAGTAACCGTATCAATATTTTCTACCGTAGATACGGCTCCTTCCAGAGGATTAGTTATGAGCTTCTCGATTTCCTGAGGACCCACCCCGGAATACTGAGTCACCACGATCGCATAAGGAACTTCGAAGTTCGGCAGAAGATCGACCGGCAGGCGGGTTAGAGAAATACCACCCAAAAGAATGATTATGAGCATTACCATAATGATTGTAACTGGACGCTTAACCGAAACTTCTACTAGCTTCAAGATACGTCCCCTCCCACAATCTTCACCTTGCAGCCTTCATCCACTAACGTTTGTCCTTTGATGATTACCTGATTGCCTTGCTCTAACCCTTGAAGAATTTCGATGTCCACTCCCGTATCAAGACCTGTAATGACCTCTTTAGCAACAGCTTTATTATCTTGAACAACATAAACGATAGTTTTTTCATTTTTCAGGACAATGGCCTCACTTTTTATGGCCATCACGTCCGTCTTCTCATCGGTCGTGAGTTCAACTCTGACAAACATACCTGGCTTGATCAAGCCTCCGGGATTCTCCAACACGATTTTCAAAGGATATAACTGGGTTTTTGGATCTGCCGCCGGACTGATATGCTCAATTTTTCCTTCAAGGCTCCCCGCTGACACCGAAGGAACCGTGACCTTTACTGTTTTCCCCACCGTAAGGCGATTTACCAGATTCTCCGCAACACCAAGCGAGATATACAGGTTACTTGTATTTGTCAAACTCATGGCGGCCTGTGCCATACTAACCATATTTCCAACCGAAACATTTACCTGGGAAACAATCCCGTCAACCGGTGCGGTAACTGCAGCATTATCCAAAGCCTCTTTAGCTTGAGTGAGCTGGACTTCAGCCAGCTTGAGAGTGCTGTCCGAAGCCTGAACTGTCAGCTGCTCGATCTGACCGGCAAATGACGCTTCTGTCTCCTTGACCCCAAGCTCAATTTGTTCAAGCTGGTTTTTCGAAATAGCGCCGGCTGCAAAGAGAGCCTTTGAATTGGCCAAGTTCTGTTTAGCCTCGGCTATCTTTTCAGCGGCCAGAACCTTAGTACGATCCAGAGAGGCTTTGGCCGCTAGCCAGAGTTCTTTGCTATTTTGAAATCTAGCGTCAGCTAACTGATATGTATCTTTCATATCCGAAGATTCGAGAGTGAAAAGAACAGTATCTTTCTTAACAAGGTCCCCTACCTTCACACTGACGGTCTCCACCTTACCTGGAGTCTTCGGGATTACGGAGACATCGGTATCCGAAGAAACTTTCCCGCTCAAAATTGCCGTATTGATAAGCGTCTTCTTCCCAGCCTCTTGAATTTCGACTGGAATATATTTTTCTTCTATAGTGGCTGACTTACTCGCACTACACCCCGTTAAGCCAAACACCATCGGGACGACGAGTAGGATAAGGATCTTGCTAATTATCCTATTTATCTTTTTCAATGCTCTCTTCCCCCAATATTAATATTTGTAAATTTTAGATTTGTCCGCTGCTTGAACCATTAAGTAAACGAGAACCGACCGTTCGGTCACTTATATTTATACCTGATATTCCCGTGTAAATCAATCCTTTATGCTTTACTTTCAAAAATACTACTGTCTTTGAGGCCAAACTTCGACGTTTTATTAAAAAAATGATATAATATTACTAGGATGTTAATAAAGTAAAGAAAGGGATGATCTTATGCTAAGAGTGGCCAAAACTAATCAGAATACTAACCTCCGCACCGTCGCCGTGGCTGCCCTCGTTGGAGGCCTTACCGGGGCCGTAGTTGGCCTAATGTTTGCACCAAAGAGCGGGAAAGAATTACGTCAAGGGATTTATAAAAAAGCTGACGACGCCTTGGAACACGTCGAAGACGTCACGTCACATCATGCCGGAACGTTGAAACAACAGGGCTCAGATCTGGTGGATAAAGGAAAACAATTAGCTGAAGATATCCAAACCTTTATCCAGGAATCCCTAAAGATGAAAAAATCCGGCTATATTAATATTGCTGAAGATACACAAACGGAAGAATCGTTCCAAAATAAACCTGAAATTGAGCCGCTGGCCATGGATGGCCGAGTGTCCCTGTAGCCACAAAGGAAGCTCCGGACCGCACTTTAGCGATCCGGGGCTTCCTTTTTCCGGTTACGAATGTCATCCCATAGCTCGATCACTTGTTTCGCCGCCAATACAAAGTCAGTAACAAAACGCAAAGGATTCTTCCTCAGTTCCTCAAGACTTACAGCAGCCTCATTTACTGTACCGCCCACCTGCTCAGTGGTTTGTCTGACAAGGGTAGTCACAGCTTGCCCATCGTCAAGCATACTCGGCAGGTGAGTATTAATATCCCGGATCGTTTGCTTTGCCTCATCAGTCAGTTTCCTGACCGAGCGCACCCAAAGTATCAATTCCAGGCCTAACACCCCTAAAACAATAGTGGCCACAAGTACACACACTTCATAGATCATAGGTTATCCTCCATTCCATTGTCTATCGTCTTTCCATCAATCACAAAGAGCCAATCCATAATCATGATCATGATCATGATCATGTGTTCTCTTTCTTATCCCTCCAAAGTCCAGACCGCACTATGAATTAAAGATTCGACACGTTACTGCATTTATCCTTCGACACTTCCCAATATTTTCTTTCCAACAAAAATAATGCCCTTCCATATAGAAAGGCGTTATTCGAGAATTTACATCAAATTACTACATATTTCGACGATCAAATTGCCAAATACGCAAATGGAGGACTTAACAATTGCTAAGCCGACATTTGCGTAAATTCTAAAATAATTTACAATCTTTCCCTATCCACGTATGCCCATTGTAAGACAGCTTCCAAACGTGTGCTTACTCCTAAATTAAGCAGGATATTACTAACATGAAATTCCACAGTTCGAACATTGATACCTAATGTTGACGCAATCTCTTTGTTGTGTAAACCTCTTGTTACTAATTCCATTATTTCCAGTTCTTTAGGAGTCAGTAGTTTACGTAGCGTTTCAACAGGCTTCACAGGGAAATGTAAGTTATCATTCTTATTTGCGGGGTAAAGAAAAGCCTCTAAACCTTGCGAAAAA
>JBAQLX010000178.1:0-2086 GCA_049302315.1 Desulfosporosinus sp. | reverse complement strand
GGGAAATCCCTGTATCCGCTTGCCGTCCCGATACCCGCCACATTCCTCTGCCGTGTCTGTCTCGCGGTGAGCGCAGCATGGACACAACCCAGTATTCTCCCCCGCCTTCGCCACCTCTACCAGCGAGGTGATGGTGGCTTCGAGGGATGCGACAACGGCGGTCGCGCAAGTCATACAGCCGTCATAGACCGCTCCCCGAACTCTCTCGGTGGGAGTCCCTTCCGAGTCGTGGACTTCGCACTCGTACTCCTCCCGCGATGGTGTGGTGGGGGTCATTTAGTGGCCTCCTTCGCGTAGATGCGCGCACAGGTCTTGCAGGTGGAGCGACCAAGCGGCAGGTTGCAGGTGCGGTTGAAGGTGCGCCCGCACAGCGTCCGCTTCAAGAGGTTCCCCATGCGGTCGTACTGCGTCAGGTGCATGACCTCCGAATGACCCAACTCCCAGGCATACTCACTCACTCATCCACCTCCAGATGCCAGTTGGACGCCGCTGCGACGTCGGCGGCGAGAGCGTGGGCGGTGGCGTCGTCGGGGCAGAGAGTCTCGGGTATGTGGTGACAGGGAACCCTGCCGATACTCTGACCCACCCACCGCCCCTCCGCGTAGAACCTCGGCTTGGGAAGGATGGAGCGGAGTCGGGCGGCGAGTTCGTAACACTTGACGTATGGTGAGAGCAGCGCGGCCTCAACCTCGCGCACGACCTCCTCGGCTTCCTTGTCTATGTGCATGGTTCCTCCTCGGATGCCGTGATGATGAACCGCTCCAGGTCGCGTCGGGAGTAGGTGGCGAGGCCGCGCTCGACCATACCCCTCGCTCGCTTGATGTGGCCGCAGTCACGCCCACAGGCTTTCACGTTGTCGTTGAACATACTGCGAAGGTCGGCGTTCATCTTGGCGGTGAGTTCGTTGTGGATGTCGTTGTTCACAGCTTCCTACCTCTCTGTCTCGGGGTCGGTGAACCTGTCGCCCGCGTCGGGGCCATCGGGGATGGGGGCGGGGGTGTCGTGCCAGGGGTCGTGGCATGGATTGCGACCGTGGACTATCTCGGAGAGAGGGTCGGTAAAGACATGCCACCTCCGACCACGGGTACAACTTCCGCAGGTCGGGCATAGGTCGCTCATCACATCCCACCTTCCTGCATGGCGTCAGGGTCATAGTCGTCGGGGAACAAGGGAGCTTCGTCATCGAAGAAGTTCTCCAACTCGCGCTTACCAAATCGCTTCTCGTACATCTCAAGCAACGAGATGGCCTCGGTCACGACCGTTAGTGCTTCCGACTGGTTTGTTTGCATGGCACCTACGAGTAGGCGTCCAAGTGCTTCGTCTCGGTTCATTACTCGCTCCCTTCCTGCGCGGCGTCGGCCACGCAATCGGCCTTCTCCCGACCGCATGAGTCGGGGACGGGTACGGGGTCGGACACGGAGAGGATGGTGACGGCGTAGTTGTCGGCGGCGACGGCGTACAACGCCTTACTGGTTGCCAGCCACTCCGCGAACGCCTCCGCATCGGTGTCGAGGCCGTGGACGCGGATGGTGATGTCGTGGGCGGAGAGGTGACAGAGGCAGGGGTTGGGGATCATCGGGTGGCCTCCTCTTGCGCGATAAGCGATTCGAGTTCGATGATGCGCTCGTCAAGGAGCGCATCCACCATCTCGAACAGCGCGGCTATCTTCATCTCGATACTGCTGTCCGAGTAGATGTACTGACCAGACCGTGAACCGGCCTTGAGCGTTTCGAGTCGCTGTCCTAATCCGTTCACGACTTCCCCTTCCCTTCGGTTGCGCGCCCGACGATCAGAGCGAGCCACGTCTTGAACCGGTACCAGCGTGTCGGGTCGAACTTCTGACAGTCCCACCCATGACGGCGCTCGGACTTGAGCCACACGTACCGAGACAGGCACCAACCGGTCTTGAGCTTGCAGTGTGAGCATCGAGGGTCGGTCATGTCATACTTCCTCTCACGAGAGGTGTTCGATAATGGCGTTGACAATCACGAGTGCTGTGAGATAGCCGGAGCATATCACCAGACACTCGATCCATGCAACGCCGAGATTCCAGAGTCGGGTAGGCATTCACTCGCCTCGCTTGACG
>JBAQLX010000177.1:0-18452 GCA_049302315.1 Desulfosporosinus sp. | reverse complement strand
GTAAGGTGTAGTTACGCCATTTTATACTAAGACAGGAAAGCCTGGCGCTTGAATGCCTTTGCGCAGCTCATCTGATATGGCAATTTCGCGTCCCAGTGTAAACGAATAAAGTGTACAGCGTGAGACGTTTATTTTAAGCAGGCGTTCAATCGCCTGAGCATAAAGGGAGAGTTGGAGGGTATATCGTTCCAACAAGATCTGCTCCGGATCAGTTTCGCTGTTCTCCATGCGGTCAGCGCTCATTGTCCGAAATGAATCTGTCTTATAGTCCAGAATTTCCGCGTGGATTTCCTGATCGTCGTCCTTACTGAGCAAAACGACGTCGATGACCCCCTGAACCAGGATATTCGCTTGATTATCGGACGGAAAGGTTAAAGTAAAAGGGATTTCTCGCAGTATTTGCTCGGCGCTGAAGAGTCGCCGGCCCAGTCGGGTACTGAGAAACTGAGTAATCTGTACGGGCTGAATACTGTCTTTTTGCTCTACAGTGAGAATTTCACGCTGTACCAGCCTGTTCAGAAATTCAATTATGTAATTGATCTGTTCTGTCTGAGACAAAGTAGTCCAAGAGGTTGCCCATTCCTGAAAAGGAATGTGCTGCATCGCCGTGTGCAAGGCGGTTCCCCGCTCTGCTGCAGTTAAGGCTTTAGCCGCTTGCAGAAATTTTGGCCGTTTCAGGGCCTCAGGGCCTTGCCATAGCGTCGTAAGCGACGCCGCCTCCTCATTTGCCTGCCAGTTGGAGCGCCGTTTCAGTTCACTGACACTGGTTTTCGCCACTTGTCGCACAGAATTGAGGTGTGGGTAATGCCAACTTAACCGACGGTTGACTTCAGTAAACCAGAGCTGGACAGTTTGCTCTTCACCGGCATCTCCTGATTTGTTCTGCTTAACAACGGTTTCCTTTTTCGGCAATCGGTCGCTGCCTCCGCCAAAGTCCTTCTCTGAACTTGTGTCACTGCTCTCCCCTAAGCTCCGATGCATCCGGATCTCCCAGCGTGAATTAATCTCCGGTATGGACAAGGCTGATTGTCCCTCCGCCTCGCCGAAGAAATGTTCGGGATGGCGGGCCAGCGCCGGACCAATCCAATCCAGAAAGCACTTGGCGCTCCGCAGTTGACCTTCTGGTAAGGCTGCTTCTTGCCATTCTGAAGTACGCTGCCATTTGAGCAGTGTTTTGTCCAAGTTATCCACATTTCCATAGAGGAACAAGCGTTCTTTGGCCCGCGTTAGGGCAACATAAAGGATGCGTAACTCTTCAGCCAAAGATTCCTGCGCCAAACGCTGCTTGACTGCGTACTGGATCAAAGAAGGGTAGCGGACATTATTCTCCAGATCAATGATCGGCATTCCTATCCCTAATTGGGAGTGCAGCAGCATCTTGCCTTTAAGGTTCCGGGTATTAAACGTTCGCCCCAGACCGACAACAAAAACAACGGGGAACTCCAGGCCCTTACTGGCGTGAACCGTCATCAAGCGGACGACGTCTTCAGTCTCTCCTAAAGCGCGCGCATTTCCCAGATCCTTGCCTTGTCCCTGGAAGCGATCCAAAAAGCGCAGAAAACGGAACAAGCCGCGGCAGCGTGTTGCTTCAAAGCGACTGGCCCGGTCATAAAGCACCCGCAGATTGGCTTGCCGCTGAGCGCCTGCCGGCAGCGTTCCCACATAACTCAAGTACCCCGTCTCTTCATAGAGAGACCAGAGGGTATCCGCCAGGGATGTCCGTCGGGAGCGTGTTCGCCAGGTTTGGAGTTTGAGCCAAAAATCTGTGATTTTATCCTTCAGGGTCGGCGCAGTGGCTAATATCTGGTGGGCCTTTCCCCGCCGCTGCTCCAGGGTTTCTGCATAGAGCCCTAAGATTTGTTTAAAACCGTTGGTATTTTCCGCAGATAAACTTCCCTCGTTCAGACCAGCCCAAACCGCAAGAGTTAACGCTTCATAGAAATCCCCTTCGGGAAGCATCAGGCGAATCTTACCTAATTCACTCCCGTTCAGGCCAACGAGCGGCGAACGCAGAACCGCTGCCAAAGGAATATCCTGGCGTGGATTATCGATGATTTTCAGAAGGGACAACATCGTTTCCACTTCACTGGCTCCGAAGTACCCCGTCGTCGTTTCAGCATAAATGGGGATGTCGGCATTTTGGAATTCTTCCACATAGATGGGAGCAACTGCTGAGTAAGAGCGCAGCAAGATCACAATATCCGAGTAGCGAATCGGTCGAAAATCCTGGAGTTTTTGATCATGAATCTGGAATTCCGCCCCTTGTACCATACCCCGGATCCGTTCACCAACCAGACGCGCTTCGATGCGGGTCTTATCGAGATCTTCTGAGGATAGGACGTCTTCGGTTCCTGAGGGCAAATCATCTTCCCTGCCCGCAGCATCTTCCGTGGAGGCGGATGCGGGGTCGTCCGCATCTTTCGTTCCCTCCTCCGGGGAAGGAATGGCCAGCTGATTTTTGATACTTTTGGTGTCAAGCAGATGTAAAGCTATCGGTCCTTCAGCCGTGCGGATTTGTTCTTGTCCGGAAACAAAGGACGCGCCGTATTGTAAGGCCGCCTGATCGTCATAAGGGATTTCTCCTGCACCTTTTGTCATAATCTGACGGAAGAGAAAATTAACTCCCTCCACCACTTCCAGACGACTTCGGAAATTGCGGTTTAAATCAATCACCATCACCGCAGGAGACATACTACTCGGAATTCCAGGCTGCCAATGCGGCAGGGTGCTGTATTTAGCGAGAAATAGGCTGGGGTCGGCCATACGAAAACGATAAATACTTTGCTTGACATCTCCAACCATAAAGAGATTGGGGGACTCCCCTTGCCTTGATACCAGCTGCAAAAGGCGTTCTTGAACGGGATTGATATCCTGATACTCATCCACTAACACTTCCGCGAAATAATCCTTTAATCCTTGAGCAAGCAAAGAAGCCTTGCCCTTTTCCTCCAGTAATTGGAGAGCGAAATGTTCCAGGTCGGTAAAGTCCAGGACGTTGCGCTGCGCCTTTACCGCTGCATAGATTAGCGAAAATTCACTCACCAGGCTGCCCAGCGTTTGGGCCATAGTACCCATCTCGCCTAAGACAGGAAGCTGATCTTCAAGGGGATATGCAAAGACCTCATCATGTAAAGAATTGAGTTTCTTCTTAGCCTCTTCCCTCAATTTCTTACATTCCTCCTGTAACGACTTCTGGCAGACTTCGTCGCTTGCCACAGATTGGGCAACGGAGCTTTTCCTGGCTTTAGAGCGTATGGCCGGCAGCTTGGAGAAATTGACAGCAGCTTGAATATGAGCTTCGACCTGAGCCCATTGACCTTCTATTAAGGCGCGGTTTAATAACCGAACTCGCTTTAAGTCATCTTGTAAAGTCTCCGCGTAGAGGACCGGCCCCCCTGGACGCCGGGCTATTTGTTCGGTCAGTTCAAGTAAGTTTAAACTTTCACTCACCTGGTCCAGGAGTCCTTGGCGAACGGTTTGACCCCAGGCGCTCTGCATCAGGGATTCAGGATCATCCCACACATAGGCTCTGTCAAGTTCACCCAGCCACACAGCCGGGTGGGGTTGACTATAGGCAAACTCATAAAGACGCAAAATATGTTCCATCAACGGTTGATCATCACGATCCGACCCGAAGGCATCGACAAGTTTCAGGAAGGCAAGGTCCACACGTTCATACCTTGTTTCAAAGAGGTCTTCAACCGCATCCTGACGCAGAAGGTCAGCCTCCGCCTGATCCGCAACCCGAAACGCCGGATCAAGTTCAAGCCGGTAAAAATACTTGCGGATTAACTCTAAACAGAAAGAATGCAATGTCATAATGCTTGCCCGATGAAGAAGGGTACGCTGGCGGAGAAGACGCTCGACTTGGCGAGTCTCTTGTTCCTGAAATAAAGCATCATCTAAAGCCTTGCCGATCCGCTCCCGCATCTCATTGGCTGCTGCTTTAGTAAAAGTTACGACCAGAAAACGATCCACGTCCTCCGGCGCTTCCGGATCCGTGATGCGCTGGATTAACCGTTCCACAAGCACGGCCGTTTTGCCTGAACCGGCACCAGCGGCGACCAGGATTTCCCCTCGTAACGAGATGGCGGCACGTTGTTCCGCCGTCCACTTGGACTTATTCACCCAGATCTCCTCCTTTTGTCCGGGGGGCTTGCCTCTTTTAACATACTCCGGGTCTATCGAGGGTTATAGCTCTCCGCCCTTTTTACAAGCTTCACAATTTCATACCACAGCACCGATGCTGCTGCAATACCTACAGCCGTGAAGAACTGACTTGCAGACAAGGGGGAAAGTTTTAGTACCCCACTAAGTGGTGTGTAGAGGATCAATAACAGACCTGCCACGGTAGCGATGAATACCCCCCACATCACCTTATCTTTTGCTAGCCCAATCATTGACTGAATTGCGAAATCATAGCTGGAGCTGTTGACCTGCACTAAAAATAAATTGGCCATTACAACAATCGAAATTCCCATAGTTCTTGCCAGAGCAGCATTCTCAGGATTTTGCCGGAGGAACATATAGTAGGCGCCGAAAGAGGCGCTGAAAATAGCCAACCCCTGCAAAATGCTTTTCAATAGCGTTGCTGAAGTAAGAATCTTTTCCTGTGGACTTCTTGGTTGGCGTTCCATTATGTTACGCTCGGCAGGTTGACGTTCTAACACAATCGAGCAGGTGGGATCAATAATAAGTTCCAGCAGCACAACGTGAACCGGCAATAATAGCAAACTGACAGGATTAATATTTAAGAACGGCGCCAACAGTGCAGCAAAGGCAATAGGAATATGAATAGTAAACACATAGCCCACTGCTTTTCTGATGTTGTCATATATTCTCCTGCCATCCCTAATTGTGTCAACAATCGTTGAAAAATTATCGTCCATCAAAATTAAATCAGCGGCTTCTCTGGACACCTCAGAGCCACGCTTACCCATAGCAATACCAATGTCCGCATATTTAAGTGCCGGTGCATCGTTGACACCATCACCCGTCATGGCAACAATTTCGCCATTTTCCTTCAACGTTTTCACGATTCGCATTTTATGTTCGGGCACGACTCGGGAAAAGATACTGACATCACGGACACGTTCACGTAGTTCATTATCGTTCATCTGGTTAAGTTCCTCGCCGGTGATGATTTTCTCACTATTGGGAATACCAATCTGCTTGGCGATACTGCTGGCAGTGATACCGTTATCGCCTGTAATCATAACCACTCGAATGCCGGCCCTGGTACATTTCCGGATATCTTCCTGCACTGATTCTCGGGGAGGATCAGCCAGCCCAATCAACCCGCAGAATTTTAAAGTACAATCTGTAATAACAGCAGGTATTTCCGACTTGCTGTTTAGTTTCATAGTACCTACAGCAATGACACGTAGGGCCTGTTTTGCCATCTCAGCTACTTTATCCACTGCCTGCCGGCGTTCTGAGTCAGTCATACGACAAATTGCGAGTATACTCTCGGCTGCCCCCTTGGCCGCAATAATAATCTCACCTTCATGGTTCCAAACATGCCCCATCATTTTTAGATCATTAGTAAATGCATATTCTGTAATTAACTCGCCCCCAAAAAGATGGTCTTTGGTAATGCCAAGCTTTTCGCAGTGAGCAAGCATGGCTTTTTCCATTTGATCATAGGTATCAGTTTCACAGCCAAGCCCCATTATTTCGCATAACGTGTTGGTGTCGCAATTCGCCGCCCAAGTCTCACGAACAGTCATTTGATTCATAGTTATTGTGCCGGTCTTATCAACACACAGTACAGTTACAGCCCCCAGGGTTTCAACTGAGGGAAGCTTGCGCACCAGCGACTGTTTTTTAGCAAGCCGCCAGGCGCCCATAGATAGAAACACGGTTAGGATAACAGGAAATTCCTCTGGGATCATCGCCATTGCCAGAGTAATGCCGGCGAGAATACTTTCTATGATTCTGTCGCTGAACACATGATCGGGGATATTAAAATAGGTAATTATGCAAACCAGGGCGAACAGGAAAGCTGCAACCACCGCACACAGTTTTACCAGCTTAGTGGTCTGTTTTTGTAAAGGGGTTGGGCTTTCGGGAGCAGATGCCAGATGAGCACCGATTTTGCCATATTCTGTTGCCGCGCCAATGTGCTTAACTCGGATTGTGGCGCTACCCTGGGTAACTAACGTTCCCGCATAACAGTAGTCCTTGCGCCAGTAATCAGTGCTGTTTTTAGCATTGTTGTCCATAGTGACTTTCCAAACACCCTCGGCTTCACCCGTAAGCGTTGATTCATCTACACAAAGATCGCTTACTTTAATGACATCCCCATCAGCAGGAATTTTAACTCCTTCCGCAATGATCATCAAATCGTTCGGCACTAGGTCGACACTGGCAATTATTTGTTCTTTCCCATCGCGGATGACGGTGACATGTGGGGCGGATAAATCTTTGAGGGCATTTAACGTTTTATCCGTTTTCCATTCTTGTACGACATCTATACTAATGATCCCAACCACAAAGATAAGCATAATTGCACCATCACGTGGTTCTCCTAAAATAAAATAGATAATCGCAGCGACAATTAACAGCAGGAACATGGGCTCGCCGATAATATGTATTACTTTACTGAAAAAGCTTTGCTTTTTCTCCGCTGTCAGTTCGTTTTTACCAAACTGTCCCTGTAACTTATTAGCCTGCTCACTGGTCAAGCCTTGCAGTGGTAATGGATTTGGCTGCTCTGTCATAATTGGATACCTCCAAATTCGCTTGCGTACCACGTTTTTAATTCCGTCTCGGAGAGCTCCGATAAATGGCTCATTCTTTATGAAGTATTTCCATTTTCCCTCTCTGCTTTTCTTATATCGTGAATGTTTTTAATCCTCCTTCGAATTGTCTTTACCCATTATCTTTGACATTATTGCTTGTGAGCGCTCGGATTGTAGTTACATTATACTTTTGATGATTACATTATGTCAATTATATATTACTTTTCGCAATGTACTAATCAATCAATTTTTATCGCAAGGTTGAATAATATTTTGTAAGGCGCATTTGGCAAATACTCTAATCATGTATCCTGTCATATAATTGCTGCTCTGCGAGAGACATGATAAAATCAATTGACTAATTTTTTTTGGCGGCGGTTTTTTTTACAAAGCAATTATAATCCTGATTTAAGTATCATTTGACAATTACCCAAGGGGTTACACCCAGGTATTTGAATACTTTTCTTGGTTATTACCCAAAAGTTCCCTTGAATATCTGTTTTCAATATGGGTAAATTAAATTTAGCTTCAGTATCAAAAGCTCACAAATTATACGAGGAGGTTATTGATCATGGCTAAGTACAAATTACCGGTAGACAAAAACACAATCTCTTCACAAATGAATGTTAAATTAGGTCCGGATGCTACCTCTCGTCAGAATGGTTCTGTCGGCGGAGAAATGGTTAGGAAAACTTTTGAAAGCTTAGGCAAATGGTAAATCATTAATCCTAACCAAGATCAAAAAAGGGAGTGTCGCAAAACTACTTTTTAGCAGCTAGCGACGCTCCCTTTATATACACGGAATGATCTTCAGTTCAACCTTGAACCCGTTGCCAATTAAGCCAAATTCACAAAGTGAGGACAAGGCGCATAACCTATACCAGGGATTGGTAATGTTTTAGAACGGGGGATATGTATGTTAATAGTAGGATCGATTGTCGCGATAGAATTAGCCGTGATTATTTGGTTATTAATCGCCATTTTGCATGAGCTTGAGGAAATAGAACACAGAAAACCACCGAAACCCAAACCATACCCACATACCTGTTTATAATATAAAAGCATTGTCCTAAAAGTCGTTTATAGTTAGTGATTAATGTTCACTAACTATAAACGACTTTTAGGTCTTTTTCCATCGTTCGAGTTTATGAATATTCCTGGTATATAATGCGGCTAGAAACCTTGGGAAACCAAACTCGATAATTTTGTTTTTCATGAGTTGTTTCATTTCATTAGCTGTAATGTTCGGTAAGGTAAATACACCATTTTGATAACAGTGACCACAATAAATTTGATTTATCGTCTCTTCGCTTCCATCATTTGAAAATGGCATTCCGCAACTTTGGCATCTTTTATATTTCATCAAGGGATTCCTCCATAATTTATTAAAGTTAATATATTGCAGTATCCGCCGTGATGGCCGCAGGGGTGATTTATTTGAAAAGCAGTTTTCCTATGAACGGTTTCCTGATCCCAATCGCCTCTTGCGGGCATAGTTCCTGACAGCAAAAACAACTTATACACTTGTCTGAATCTACATACGGTACTAGTCGTTCCTTGTATTTTCGCATTTCAATTGCCTTGGGTGGACAGTTATTCAAGCAATCTTCACAGCTTATACATTCAGCGTGGTTAAATTGGGGACGAGAGCGGACCCGATTTAGAATAAAATCCCGAAACACTTTCGGTACTTTTTGAGTGTTTTTCATTATACTTTTCGGTAGTAAAAAATCTTCAATCTGCCAAAGAGACGGGTTATCCCCTTTAAGTTCCACCTCATTCATTCTACTGACAAATCCTCGATTTCGGGCAGACATAATAGTAGGTACGCTTTCGGGTTTAAGGCCAATCAGATTTGTCGCCACAGTATCGAGCGCATATGGGTCAGCGCTCATAAGTAATGCCCCGATCTTTCTTGGAACTCCTGAGCTTGGGCCGTCTCCTTCCATCGCCAGACATCCGTCCATGATATTTAAGGTTGGCTTAACCCATGAACAAATATCTACGAGTATTTCCGCAAAATCATCTGGTTTTTGCATTTTAACATGATATTCTGCTTTTAGTAAACCTGGTATTATCCCGAAAAGTACCTTGACTGCCCCTGTAAAGGTCATGAAGCCGTGTGTTTTTAATTTACTGATTGGAATTATTACATCGGCATCAATTACTGCTTTAATCACAGTCAGGCTTTTCATAACTTTTCCGCTTGGATGAGGTACTGTGACTTGCCCAACATTCTCGTTAAGAATTGCCCCGGTTCTGTCTGCAAGATCCGTAATCCCACAACGCGCATAAATGCTTCTCAATGCATTAATTGTATATGGTCCGCCCGGACTGTCGCCGATGATCGGTATCCCGCCTGCTTCCTGGACAAGTTTAACAACTGCCTCAATAACACTTGGGTGTGTGGTAACAGCCTGTTCTGGCGCTTTTTTCATCAATAAATTAATTTTGAGTAAAACTCGTTGTCCGGGCTTAACAAACGCAGACATACCCCCGAGTATCTCAATGCCTTCCCTTAATCGTTTTTCTACATCTTCATTGTATTCTTGGCATTCCTTTAAAACGACAACCGAAGACATTGCTTACACCTTCTTTTCCAATAAATCTTAAGCCAAATCTTCGAATCCAAACAGCACATTTCTGAAGCCCTTACCACAAGCGCCTTTCAGCACAGAGTAGAAGAGTGGGACTATCGTATAGCCCTAAATATCGAGGTCCATATATTCGGGGTCGGATTCCTTATCGGTGCGACCTTTATACATCAGTTCCGGGATTTTAATACTAACTTTTGTATTCGCTGGCACTGATTTAGTTAAAAAGACATTACTACCGATTACCACACCTTTACCGATAACCGTTTCCCCACCCAATATGGAAGCGCCTGAATATACAGTAACGTCATCCTCGATGGTGGGATGGCGTTTTTTTCCCCGCAGATTCTGACCTTCACGGGTAGACAATGCACCCAGCGTAACCCCCTGATAGATTTTAACATTATTGCCGATAGTGGTTGTTTCACCGATAACCACTCCGGTTCCATGATCTATAAAAAAGTACTTGCCAATGGTGGCGCCCGGGTGAATGTCAATTCCGGTAACGCTGTGAGCATATTCTGTCATTATCCTTGGAATTACGGGGACCGAAAGTAATTGCAGTTCATGAGCCAACCGATAAACACAAACCGCAAAAAAACCCGGGTATGAATATATTATTTCCTCCTTATCTGCCGCAGCGGGATCACCGTCAAAGGCGGCTTGTATATCCAATTCAATCATACTTCTCAGTTCAGGAATCTTGCTGATAAACTGATAAATAATTTCATCGGCCTTTTCATTGGTATTACTTGTAAGGCTATTCTTCCCTATGACCTGATGCGTCAGAGCTAAAACTATTTGTTCATGCAGTATCTTATGGACGTTAATTAGCAGATCACCGATATGGTATTTAATAGTCGAACTGATCAGCTGCCGTTGCCCATAATATTCCGGTAATAGCAGTTCCCGCAATATAGGGATTATCTTGATGATTACTTCTCGTTTTGGTTGTGAAACCGATTCCGATGGAATAGCCGACTGATTCTCTTGGTAGCTGACCACAATAGCTTCGACCAGATGATGGGTTTGCTGCTCAGAAAGTTTACTCATCATTCTCTCCCTATTTATCGTTTGTTGAACGAGTTCACTAATTAACTCAATTATAAGTTATCATATCACTACACTTATGCATAATTATGTTTTTCTGTATTCTGAATCCAAAAGTATTTGTCTGTTCAGTTTATTCAGATCATAGGGGGTTTCCTGGTAGACATGGTAGTTTAACCAGTTGGAAAAAAGAAGGTTGGCATGTCCTCGCCACCGTACAATCGGAGGCTGGTTGGGATCATCACCGGGAAAATAATTTTTGGGTACGTCTATTCCCAGACCTCTGTTTAAATCTCGTTCATATTCACTCTTTAAACTAAGTGGATCATATTCCGAGTGCCCGGTTACAAATATCTGTCTTCCATCCCGGGTGGCCACGATATAAACACCGGCTTCTTTAGACTCAGACAGTATTTCCAATTCAGGAACCTTTTCAATATCATCTCTTTTCACTTCAGTATGGCGTGAATGTGGAGCAAAAAACTCATCGTCAAAACCACGCATAAGTTGAACATTCCTATTGTTTATTGTATGCGGGAAAACACCAAACATTTTTTTATCCAACGTATATTTTGGTATACCAAAATAATGGTATAATCCCGCCTGGGCAGCCATGCAGATATAAAAGGTGGAAAACACATGGCTAAGGCTCCAGTCCATTATTTCCTGTAATTCTTCCCAGTAACCGATTTCTTCAAAATCCAGTAACTCTACCGGAGCTCCCGTAATTATCATACCGTCAAATTTCTCTTCTTTAATTTCATTAAAGGTATTGTAAAACTTGAACAAATGCTCTTCCGAAGTATTCCTGGAACTATGGGTTTGGGGATGCAAAAGTACAATATCCACCTGCAAGGCTGAGTTCCCAAGCAAGCGCAAAATTTGTGTTTCGGTAATAATTTTTTCCGGCATCAGATTCAGAATCACAATTTTTAACGGACGAATATCCTGCCTGTTAGCCCGGTTTTCATGTATAACAAATATATTTTCATTATATAAAACTTCAGTTGCGGGTAAATCATTAGGTATTTTTATGGGCATTAGATACACCTCGTTGTCTAAATTATTGTGCAAGTGTGGACGGTACCTGCCATCCATCCAAATTCAATAACTTAATTGATTCAAAGCCGTGTTCCAAATCGGCTATAATATCGTCAATATGTTCAGTACCGATAGAAAGTCTAACGGTATTCGGTTTAATGCCGCAAGACAGCAATTCCTCTTTGCTCATCTGTGAATGTGTTGTTGAAGCTGGGTGAATGACCAGAGATTTCACATCTGCAACATTTGCAAGAAGCGAGAACAGTTCGAGGCTTTCACAGAACTTCTTCGCTTTCTCAGAGCCGCCATTAATTTCAAAAGTGAAAATTGAACCCGCACCATTCGGGAAGTATTTATTATAAACAGCATGGTCACGATGGTCGTCAAGTACTGGATGATTAACCTTTTCAACCTGCGGATGCTTTGAGAGATACTCCACAACTTTGAGCGCATTCTCAACATGACGTTCCACGCGGAGGGACAAAGTCTCCAGTCCCTGCAGCAACAGAAAAGAATTGAAGGGGCTGATGGTGGAACCGGTATCCCTCATCAGTATGGTGCGGATCTTCATAACATAGGCCAGATTGCCGCAGGCCTGGGTGAACACAACTCCGTGATAGCTGGGATTTGGTCGGGACAGCCCGGGGAATTTATCGTTTTGCGACCAGTCGAATTTCCCACTATCAATAATCACGCCGCCCATTACCGTTCCATGGCCGCCGATGAACTTCGTCGCCGAATGAACAACAACATCCGCCCCGTGCTCTATGGGGCGAAGAAGGTAGGGAGTGGCAAAGGTGCTGTCCACAATGAGGGGGATGCCGTTTTCGTGGGCAAGAACCGCCACCGCGTCAATGTTTATGATGTCACAATTTGGGTTGCCAAGACTTTCTATAAACAGGGCTTTGGTATTTGTCTTGATAGCCTGGGCAAAATTTTTAATATCGTTGCCATCCACAAAGGTAGTTTCGATACCGCTTTCCACCAGAGTATTGGCAAGGAGATTGTAGGTACCGCCGTAGATGGTGTTGGCGGAAACGATATGGTCGCCGGCCTTGGCGATGTTCTGTATCGCATAGGTAATGGCCGCCGCACCGGAAGCTGTCGCCAGTGCCGCTGCGCCGCCTTCCAGCGCCGCCATGCGCTTTTCAAAGACGTCGGAGGTGGGATTCATCAGCCGGGTATAGATATTACCTCCCTCGGTGAGCCCAAAGCGGCTCGCCGCCTGAGCGGAGTCCTTAAACACATAGGAGGTAGTGGCATAGATGGGTACAGCTCTGGCATCGGTTGCCGGATCCGACTGTTCCTGTCCAACATGGAGTTGGAGGGTTTCAAATTTATAATTTCTGCTCATTGTAAGCTTCCTTTCTATAAATAGAATTATTTTTAAGTTTTTCTTTCCTGATAACAGCCACACCTTCGTCCGTTTCTCAAGTTTTGGCATAATAATTTACTGAACAAGGCTTCAATAATCAGTGTACCTCGATCTATGATTTAATCCTATAGGTTTAATAGGTTAATGGTAAATTTTTTTGTACATAATGTCAATAGGATTTATAGTTTCTGTAATGATTTGTTTATGAAAAATTAAAGATTAAATTTGATAATCATTTCCAATCAAGTTTTTCTGTCTATTGATAAGATCCTCTATCGTTACGCTTTCTAAAAATGTATCGATTACCTGGTCAAGTTTCTGCCACAGCGGAAGCGTGATACAATATTGCGCTCTTGAGCACAGATTTTCCTTTGAACAGAGACATTCAACGGGGGCCAAGTTTCCCTCCGTCAGCTTCAATATACAACCCACCGTATAGTCCTTCCGTACTCTTGACAACTTATATCCTCCGCCCTTTCCGCGAGAACTGAAAACAAAACCAGCTTTATTTAAAATGGCAATGATCATCTCCAGATACTTGACGGAGATCTCCTGACGTTCGGAGATTGATTTCAGTGTAATATACTCACCAGTATTATGCTGTGCCAAATCGATCATGACGCGGAGCGCGTAGCGACCCTTTGTTGAAATCTTCACTATAACCCCTCCAATATTATTCCTATTTTACTATAGGAATAATAGGAATACAAGATATTAAGCAGGGGCTTCGTGCTAATCACGAAACCCCTTCTTATCCCAGATAAAAATTCGTAATAACTTTATAATAAGATCACGGAAATGTACCAAGTATTAGCCTTAACAATGACTTTCCTATTCTTCAACTGCTCATTATTGACAATAATTCATTTTAAGTCTAAAGTAAAGGTTGAGAGTCATATTACTGACGGATGTGGATAACCACAAGGGAATATGACTGAAAGAGCCGACCGTCTGGGCAAACAACCTGGATAGTTGGCAATTTAATTAAAAAGGAGCTTTACAGCCATGACTGAAATGAATCTAAAATATGGATGCAATCCCAATCAAAAACCAGCACGGATATTCCGGAAAAATGGTGCTCTGCCAGTAAAGATTCTTAACGGAAGTCCAGGATACATTAATCTATTAGATGCCCTTAATGGTTGGCAACTAGTGAAGGAACTCAAGCAGGCAACTGGTTCCACTGCGGCCACATCTTTTAAACATGTCAGCCCGGCCGGGGCAGCGATAGGAAAGCCTTTAAATGAAACCCTGAGAAAAATATATTTTGCGGATGATCTTGAGTTGTCGCCTCAGGCATCGGCCTACGCAAGAGCAAGGGGAGCGGACAGAATGTCTTCGTATGGCGACTTTATTGCATTATCCGATATTTGTGACGTTTCCACAGCAACACTCCTTGCCAGGGAGGTTTCAGACGGCATTATTGCTCCCGGGTATGAAGAAAAAGCGCTTGCCATTCTAAAAAACAAGCGCAAAGGTACTTATACGGTCATCCAGATCGACGAAAATTACAAACCAAATCCGATTGAACAAAAGGACGTTTTCGGAATTACATTCGAACAGGAAAGAAATGAAGTAATAATTTCAGAAGAATTGCTTCGAGAAATTCCAACCCAAAATAAAGAAATCCCCAATTATGCAAAAACTGACCTGATAATCGCGTTACTCACCCTGAAATTTACGCAGTCAAATTCTGTGTGTTATGTGAAAGACGGTCAGGCAATTGGAATTGGAGCCGGGCAGCAATCAAGGATCCATTGCACACGTTTGGCAGGTGACAAATCGGATAAATGGTATTTGCGCCAAAATCCCAAGGTACTCAGCCTCCCGTTCAAGGAAAGTATTCGGCGGCCTGACCGGGACAATGCGATCGACATCTACCTCTCCGAAGATGATGCCGATATCCTTTCCCCAGGCTGTTGGGAAGAAATTTTCACAGAAAGACCCACTCCGTTTACCAGTGAAGAAAAAAGAAGGTGGTTGGCTACACTCACAGGAGTATCATTGGGATCCGATGCTTTCTTCCCTTTCGGAGACAATATTGAGCGGGCACACAAAAGCGGCGCTGAATTTATTGCCCAGACCGGCGGGTCAATCCGTGATGACCATGTAATTGCGACCTGTGACAAATATAACATAGTTATGGCTTTTACCGGAGTCAGATTGTTTCACCATTAAATAGTAATCGCCTATATAACAAAACCAGACCGTCAAAACGATCTGGCCAGTGATTTCAGTATGGGACCTATTACAACCTGGACTTTACCCCAGCGGGTTCTAGCGAATGTAGAATGCGGCAAGCCGAGACCTTACGATTTTAACCTATCTTTCGATGGGGCATTGTTTCTATGGATGATGAATAACTAACAATTCTATTTCTGTTTTTGAAAAACTCTTCGGCAATTGGCGGGAACAACAAATAGCTTAAGACATCTTCATCGCTTGAAGTAATATCCTTAAGTTGTTCTTTGGCTTTTTCAAAGGCAGGCTCTAACGTGTCGGCATATCTTCCCGGCAAAGGTTGTTTTTTCTTAAGAGCTTTTTTAGCAACCTCTTCGTTAATCGGTCCGGGGACCTTGCCGTATTCTCCCATGAAGTAGTTAATTACTTCTTTAATAACAATTTTATATCGTTCACCCGTTAAGATGTTAAGGACAGCTTGCGTTCCAACGATCTGGCTGGTTGGAGTTACAAGTGGGGGATATCCCAGGTCTTTTCGAACATTAGGAACTTCATTAAGCACCGCATCCAACTTTTCCATAGCATTTTTCTCTTTAAGTTGGGATATTAAATTGGAGAACATCCCGCCAGGAATCTGGTAGACTAAGCTTTCTGGTTGAGGTGTAAGTAATTGAGTATCAAGTATTCCGGAGGAAATAAATTCTTCCCTGACTGGTTTGAAAAAGTCATTAACAATTCTTAATTTATTGACGTCCAAACCCGTAGAATAGCCGGCATTCTCTAAAGCGAAATACATTGTCTCCGTAGGGGGTTGGGAAGTACCGCTGGAGAAAGAAGAAATAGCACAATCTATACCGTCTACTCCGGCCTCAATTGCTTTATAGTAGGCCATTTCCGCCATCCCATTAGTACAGTGGGAATGTAAGTAGATCGGTAAATTGACAGTTTGCTTTAATTCCTTTATGAGATCAAAGGCAACCTGAGGCATTAAAAGACCCGCCATATCTTTGATACTAATAGAATCGGCGCCCATTTCCTCCAACTGTTTAGCCAATTTCTGGTAATTCTCAACATCGTGAATAGGGCTCACAGTGTAGACAATGGTTCCCTGAGCATGAGCTCCTTGTTTCTTGACTTCATCCATAGCGACTTTAATATTATTTAAATCATTAAGGGCATCAAAAACGCGGACAATATCGATACCGTTAGCCACAGCAGCCTTGACAAAGTTTCGAACTACGTCATCAGGGTAGTGTTTATAACCCAGAATGTTTTGGCCCCTAAGAAGCATTTGTAAGGGTGTTTTTTTCACAACTGCTTTAATTTTTCTCAGTCTATCCCATGGATCTTCATTGAGGAACCTTAGACAGGAGTCAAAAGTTGCTCCTCCCCAACATTCTAGGGAGTAGTAGCCAACGTTATCAAGTTCCTTGAGAATAGAGGCAAATTGTTCGAAAACCAACCTTGTCGCGATCAATGATTGGTTACCGTCTCTTAAGACGGTTTCTGTAAAATTTACTTTTCTCATTTTTTCCGCCTCGCTCTCTCTTTGTATATGAAACTTATTTAAGTATTGTGATTATTCAGCCAACATACATACATCTATGCTAGCATAAATCCAAGAATATTCAAGAATAATACATTATTCTTGAGCGCGAGGCATCTGCAAAATGGTTTATCGGTTACAGTAATCCTTTTTCTGCACAGCTAACATAGTGTTCTCCTGAAGCAATGATATGGTCAAGCACGGATATGGAAATCTGTTCTAAAGCAACTTGAATCCTTTTCGTTACTTCAATATCTTGCGGCGAAGGAGTGGGACTCCCTCCAGGGTGATTATGAGCCAGGATGACACTGTGGGCTTTATGTCTCAAGGCCGTTTCCACAATGACCCTTGGGTAAACCGGCGCTTGGTCGATGGTCCCCTCATGGACAAGCGCCGGATATATAACCTTATGTTGGGCATCCAGACAGATCACATAAAAAAATTCATAGGTTCTTCCCGCACAGAGCGTTAGGACATACTCCCCCGCTTTGGCAGTGCTATCGAGGATAGGTCTTGTTCCCCAACGATTTTTGAGATAAATACGTGCCAGAGAAGGTATAAGCGCTAGTAAAATAGCTGAGTTCTCTCTTAAACCTGGAGTCTTGGCCAGATCTTTAGGGTCAGCTTCCAAAACTCCAGACAAAGAACCATATTTATTAATCAAGGAATGGGCGTGTTCGTTGGTGTCCTTTCTGGGTATGGCATAAAACAACAGAAGTTCAAGAATTTCATGATCTTCAAAGCCGTCCAGTCCTTCTTCGAGGAATCTCTTTTTCAATCTGCTTCTGTGTCCTTCATGCATGGAGCAACGTCCTTCCTTTCGTGTTAACTAAACACTAAACATTTCAACATGTTTCCTAATTATTCCTTCCGAATTAACAAATATTTCATGCAGCTGAACACAGGAGCGTCCAAACTCTTTATCATTAGTCTGTTAAACCAAGGCGCTTATTGCGCCAATAGCTGGAATAAATGGCTCCCAGGGGATTGTGGGATAGCAAACGGTCTTTAGCTATCAGTGTGGATACTGGAGCTGTGGAGTGGCGGTTAAAGATCATGTCATGTCCGACGCAAAGACCGACGGCGAAGTTTAATTCAGTTTTAGCGTCATTTAATAGTTTGGCCTGTATGGCCGGATTGCACATAGCTTCAAAGCGGTCCGCCTGAATTTGTTCCAGACCAAGCTGGTGTTTATCCAAGCCACAGACTTTACAGCATACGGAGTGTACGG
Source organism: Desulfosporosinus sp. (assembly GCA_049302315.1). Classification (GTDB taxonomy): domain Bacteria; phylum Bacillota; class Desulfitobacteriia; order Desulfitobacteriales; family Desulfitobacteriaceae; genus Desulfosporosinus. The sequence goes on along the minus strand of JBAQLX010000177.1, from coordinate 691 downwards.
TGAAAAATTTTTGGAAATATTGCCCAATATAGTTAGCTTCGGTGGCTAAGCCGATACAAAAGGCTAAACCGATGACTGTACAGCTCATCTCTTGGGCAAATTTTACGCTTTCTTCCAGGCGCGACAGCTGCATATAATAACGTCCTTCAACTTTGGCTGCTGCCGTCATAAGCTGTCGGTCAATTGGATCATACGCTGCTTCAATTTCCGCAGATTGTAGACCCGTGCAGTTTTGTCCTGTGTAGCAGTTATTTTGTTTGCATAGTGCGCACTTCATCAATATCAACTCCTTGATATAGATCATATATCTGTTTTCCATTTGGTACATTTACTTTTATCCTTAGGAATTTTCTCTGCAACAACCACCAGGGCCTTGTTCCCCGTGTTGACCACCACAGGTATGCACCAGCCCGTTGTCTAATCTCATCTTCTTCATGTTCCCGCACTTTGGACAGGGGATTTCAAATCCTTGTTTAGCGCCCGCAGTGCACGGCTCGACTTCCCACACATGTCGACAATCAACACACTCAAACACCCTATTTTTAATCAGATAGTTACCTCCTCGTATGATAATAGGTCGGCCTTCGACTAAAGCGGTGGCAATTTTGGACCTAGCCGCTGCCAGGATTCGCTGAAACGTAGCTCTGGAAACTCCCATAGACACTGCACACTCAGCTTGATCCAAACCCAC
>JBAQLX010000176.1:0-6645 GCA_049302315.1 Desulfosporosinus sp. | reverse complement strand
CGTAACCCCTGCACTTCAGCGCAGGGTCGTTGAGTTGTGATGCAGTTTTTATTATTAGCTGTAGTCTTATATTGAACATACGACTGTAGCACAAGTTGAATAGCTTGTGAACGCCTGAGTAGTAACCCTTTATTAACGGTTAATCCTTAATGCAACATTGCCTGAGACTTAAGCGCCAATGACTCCACATCCGCTCCGCAGATTTGTTCGTATTCGCCTAAAACCTTTATTGCCGAAGCATATTCACCGGTGTCAAGCAATGCATGGATATGTTGGATCAGTTGTTGTTTCAAATCAACCATTTCTTTAGCCGCGCTATTTGCCGGCTCTTCAATCTCTTGAAGCAGCAGTTTGATCCCTCTATTCATTTCCGGAAATATAGCAACAGCTTTCGTTAGATACTGGACATAGTGACTTTCAACCGGCTTGTACGACTTGGCCTTTAGCATATAAAGCAAAAACGCTTCTTCTACCGATTTCACATCGTGAATCAGTTCCTGATCTAAGACGAGGGGAGTATAAATCTTTTGCATGTAGGTGGTTCCATTCCTCAAATACTTTTGGAATCTTAATAGATGGTTTTCATCAGAACATTCCTCCGAAAAGAGCACGTATTTTAATAGTGTTTTTTTACTGCGCAACTTCTTAAAGTCGCTCTCCAAATCCTCTCCGCAATAAGCCAGAATCAGATTGTTGACTGTTGCGCCATATCTATCAGCCAAGTATTTTAAATACCTCACAGCGTTTAGTTCAGTTAAATTCCCCAGCAGCTCTTCAGGTCTCCCCAGTTTAATTAAATAATATAGCAGGTCTCCGTAATAGTCCGGTAAAGAGTTAAGATCATATGCGTCGCTGAATTGAGAAATTGCCTTAGCTAATTCCTCAATATCTCCAGAGTTATAGATTAGACGTATTTCATTTAATCTCCCATATTTGTCTCCGTAACTTGCAAACACGCGTAAAAAATTCTGTTCATGTGTTTGGTCTAGTTTTATTCTGCCTTGCTCAATACTGTTCAAAGCCTGTTCAACAAGTGTCAACCCTTTCACTTGTAATTGCCCCAGTAGTATATCCCTTAACTGACTGAACCTTTGTGTTGCGAAGCATATATCTACAAGGAGGGGAATTGCCCGCCCAATCAAATCGGCATCAGCATCCTTAGACTTCATGAGTTTTTCAACATAACCTGCAGCTTGCTCAAAGCGGTCTGTTTTAAACAGCATTACTGACACGTTATATAAAGCCTCATCCATGTGGGATAAGGTATAATGATTAATTGCCGGATTCAGCCTGATTTCCAACTTATCGAAATTCTCGACCAGTTCCATATATTGGCGGTAATTATCGATTGACTGCTCATATTTTTCTTGAGCTCCTTGAGCCTGCGCCATATAGAAATACAAATCGATATATTCTTTTTCGATTGCTATCCCTTCTACGCAAGATTCCTCAACCCTCGGATAGTTGCCCACCCATATATTGGTTCTAGCCAATTGACAATACACGTAAAGGTGCTTCTTTGCGGCGCCGGGACCACCATTTTTCATCACTTGGTAAGCTTTGTCAATTTCTTCAAGCGCTTGCTCATACTCTTTATGCATCATATATGTAACGGATAACTGAAATCTATAATAGATATTATCCGGATTTTTTTCCAGTTCATGCTTAAGAATTGTACTTGTTCTAATAAACTTTTGTTCCATCAGTTCCGGATCCGTGGAATCATAACCGTAATGATTTATGATTGCTTCAATCTCAAGAATTTGGCCGTTAGCAATCGGCATATTGTGAACAGAACCTTCATAGCGAAAGGCGCCATCATTGCGAAATATTCTAGCCGAGTTTAATACAACAATATCTTTCTCGGCTTTGTTTGACGTTATATTTTTTACAAGCAAAGCCCCTCCGGCGATTGACCTAGGATAAGACTTCTTGAAAAACAGGATGAGTTTTTCTGATGCCACCAATTCCTCATCAGCATCAATAATGAATAACCATTCGCCAGATGCATAGCTAATGCTGATATTGCGCATTTCCGAGAAGTTATTATTCCATAGGTGATGGTAGACTTTATCTGTATATCGTTTCGCAATGGTTACCGTATTATCTTCAGAACCGGTATCCACAATGATCAGCTCGCATGGAAGATTCATCATTAACTCACGCAAGCTCTCCAAGCAGCGCTCCAAGTTACTTTCCTCATTTTTAACCATCATGCAGATACTTAATTTTTTGCTCACGATATAAACTCTCCCCTTAAATTTTTATGTGCCCTAAAATCCAGAAAATATTCCCTCTCCCTGCCTTTAGTAAAAAAGAGACCGGCATGAAGGCCGATCTCTTTTTTCATACGGCTAATCCGAGGTTTCCTTTATCCAATCGTAAGACTCCCACTTCTACAAGTGGGAGAGGTACACCTTATTCGGCTTCGGTGGGGGTAGACACCCCCACCGAAGACTCGATGTTCAACTTTAGTTGAACGAGTTCACTTACCGAAGTAACTGAAGAATGCCTTGGGGCTGTTGGTTGGCTTGAGCCAGCATCGCGGTAGCGGCTTGAGATAGGATGTTGTTCTTTTGGAACTGCATCATTTCTTTGGCCATGTCTACGTCGCGGACACGGGATTCGGCAGCAGTTAAGTTTTCGGAAGAAGTAACGAGGTTATTGATGGTGTGTTCCAAGCGATTTTGCATAGAACCCAAGGCACTTCTTTGCGAAGAAACCTTCTCAATTGCATTGTTAATTGTCTCAACTGCAGTTTGGGCGCCGAATTTAGTAGAAATATCAATATCTTTTACGCCGATAGCCTCGGATCTCATGTCTCTGACGGAGATAAATGCAGTTTGACCAGCGTTAGCACCGACTTGGGTCATAATGGAGCCGCCAAGAGTAGAGCTTGCTGCTTCCTGCTTACCAAAGACTAAGGTAACACTCTCCCCGACTTCCATGTCAGTGAAGTTAAGTCCACTGAGTGCGATAGAAGTTGCTGCTCCAACTATGGCGTTGGTAAGTGTAATTGCCGTTGTCGCAAGAGTAATATCTAAACTTACTGTACCATCGGGCCCAATGATTTGATAATCGGCCGCACCAAATGTAGTTGCGATTGCCTCAGCTACTTTTACAATCATATAGGCGCCATTCACATTTGCACCTGTTGCAGCGGCAGCAACAGCATCAGCCATTTCCGCAGCACCTATAGTTAGAACAGAGTTATTATTTACTCTTACACTACCAGCCACCTCCTCTGTCACACCTTTTGCCGAACCATCAAGTAGTTTTTTGCTATTAAACTCCGTTGTATTACCGATACGATCCAATTCAGCAATAAGCTGCTTGGTTTCGTTTTGAAGCTCTGTACGATCGGAGTCAGTGTTGGTATCATTCGAAGATTGAACAGAAATTTCACGCATCCGTTGGAGAATAGAGTGAGACTCGGTCAATGCACCTTCTGCGGTTTGAATTAAGGAAATGCTGTCTTGAGCGTTACGACCAGCCTGATCCAAACCACGGATCTGACCGCGCATTTTCTCGGAAATTGCCAGACCGGCCGCATCGTCACCGGCGCGGTTAATGCGCAGACCTGAAGACAGTTTTTCCAAAGATTTAGCGGAAGCGGCGTTGTTGGCGCTCAACCTGTTATAAGTGTTCAGGGAAGCCATGTTGTGATTGATAATCATTATATATTCCTCCTTGATTTTGATGCCGGGCATCCTTGCCCGTGCATTTTGTGTGTTGCCGGCAGTAGAACGCTTCGCCCTCCGGCCGGTTGGGAAAAGGTTAACTACTATGCCCGCTTAACTAATATATCGCTGCTTGACAACTTTTAGCTTAGGGCTAATACTGGTCAAAATTAAGCACCTATACTGCCGTTAGTCGTTCATCCTTCTAATTGCTCTGTTTTTCATCTTCTTTCCCAAAATCAAATTAAGCAAACGCTCCCCCGACCAACGGGATCGCATCCAATGTCATCAGGCTATCCTTATAGAATGGTTCCATCTGCAAATCATTACTTTCCCATATGGAGAATGTTGAAAAATACAAAAAAAGAGCAGCCCTATTGCGCTCTAAATTACAATTTGTTCTCTACCTATTTTTTTGCTCTCTAAAAATATTGTATCTGGACATAAATCTTGTTCATGTAACCATTGCACTGTTCCCATAAATGGTTTAGCTGTACTAAACAAGCTCCAATCTTTCAACTCTTGGAATATTCCTATATTCAAATAAGGATTCACATCAAAAATACCAATTTCCCCATTAATGAATGTTATGGTTAGTGTAAAGTCTTTATTAGGAACTACATTTTTTACTCTTGGATTCATAATTTTCGCCTCCTACTTCAAAGGGTCAATCTTATAAATATTCTCGCCCTTTAGAGCTAATTCCCAATTAGCCATAAGTTCTTCATTATGAATTTCTATCCATGCTTGAATTAGCTTCATCTTGTTTGCCTTTATTTCACCTTCAATAAACTTCTCAGGGACTGGAACGTCGGGGACGGTTCCTTCCGTTCCCTTTGAGGCAATCATGCCTGGAACCGGTGCCTGACACCATATTGTTTATGAGTTGCTGGTGAGGAAATTTTTGTGATGAAAGCCAAATGATAATTTGGTATAATATGAAAGCAAGGTAGCAGTTGCTCATGAACCTGCCGGTTCACGGGAAGGCTTTATTTCCGTAAGAAAGAGAGGGATAAACGAACTTGGGAAATACTGAAATATCGTATCACCACAAGGATATTATCTTTAAATCTTTGACGGAGATATTTGCAAACCAAGTCTTAGACTTCTATGATATTAATACGGCAGCCATCGTTCGGGCCGAACCGGCCAATCTACCAACCATAGCGGTAATAGCGGTACAAGAGAAAACGATGGACTTTGTCTTTTACTTGGCCGATGATAGTTATTTGCACTTGGAATTTCAGAGCACCCAAGGACCCGAGGAATTGGAGCGGTTTATGGAGTACGACGTGGCCCTGTATCGCAAGCACCATAAAACTATCCATACTTATATCGTCTACGGAGCAGGAATCAGTGATGCACCAGAGGTATTAAACTGTGGATCTATCGAATATCGGGCCAAGGGGATTTTTATGGATCGGTATGACGGCGATCAGCTCTTTGCGGCACTGGGATTGAAGATTCGCAGCGGTGCCAGTTTATATGAACTGGAGCGAATGCAATTGGCGTTTCTACCTCTGATGAAGAGTTCTCACTCTAAGCAAGAACGGGCGGTTGAGACAATCGAATTAGCTGGCCTGATCCTTGACGAAACTGAAAAGACGTTTCTGACAGGTTGTGTGATTGCTATTTCTGATAACTTTATTGATCGAGAATACACACAAAAGATACTGGAGGTGTTAAGAATGAGCAAAGTTTTACGAGCGTTGGAAGAGGAGGCAAAAGACGAGGGCCGCATGGAGGGTCTTGAGGCAATGAGATTAGCCGCAAAGAAGCTACAGCTTAAAGGTATGAGCATCGTGGAAATAGCAGAAATTACGGGTTTGCCTATAGAAGAAATCCAAAAACTAAGTGGTCTGAGCTAGACTCTCAGGGACTGGTACTTCCCTAAATTTGTCGAACCCCTTCAGGGAGTCGATCCTCAAAGGTCTTCCTTTTCTCCCCAAAGGGTTCTGCTCGTGACCCCAATGTCATGTTTAACGTTTTTTTATCCTGTGTCTGCCAACAGAGATCATCTTCCCACGCTTCATCGTGCCATGTCTTATTCATCACTCCCTCTTTCAACTCGTGAGCAACTCCTTTGCCCGCTATAATATCAGCAATCTAAACTTTCATGAACCTGTCGGTTCACAGGGAATGCGATTGTCAAGCAAAAATGCCCCCTCAGAATTCGACAGATTACGCGTAATCTTGCTACGCAAGTAGAAAAAGGAGCCCATTTGGTTCCTTTTTCTAACGTTTCTTGTATTACTTCGCAACGGAAACTTTTTCTACTCTGTTAAACTTTAAGGTTTTTCAGCCAATCACTACGAAATGGCTCCCCTTCAGAATATGTTGAAGGGAATTCTACGTAGCTTCGATCCATTCCCACATCTGGAAGGCTGAAGCTCTTTAGGGGAAAACTGTTAAATGCAGCCATCCCCAACTCACTGATTTTCAAGCCAGAATATTTTACTACTATCATTTATTAGGTTCGTTCTAATAAATCATGGTATAATTAGATAAATTCTTTGTTTAGGAGTGATTTTTATGAAGGTAATTAAAATTCAAAATAATGATGTTCTAGAAGCAGTTAATTCAGGTTCACCATATATCGAAATTGCTAACCGGAAGTTTTTATTATTCGAAGTCGAACAATATCCTGATACTTATGTTTATGAGGTGACTGATACCGAAGAGGAACAATTGTTATTAGAAGCTTTAGAAGGAGATAACCCAATCCTTTCTGATTTAGAAATAGACAAAATTTTGGGTTTTGCTAGAGAAGCATGAGAATACATTGGAGAAGATCGGCAGTTGATTCACTTATATCTCTTGATAAATGGAGAAGAGAAATAGAGCTTGAACCTATGGCATCATTCTTGAGGGAGCACATCAATAATTATCTCCAAGTACAGGACTTTTCCGTATATGTCCCAGGAAAGGCTGTTGTTCTTAAAGGTTACCCCGTTAATTTAAGAAT
>JBAQLX010000175.1:0-2535 GCA_049302315.1 Desulfosporosinus sp. | reverse complement strand
AAACCACGGCGACTGCAACCAATGAGATGATCACGGCTGAATTCCAGGCATACGACTCTCCCCCACTGATCAAGGCGAAGAGGAGTGAACCCATGGAAATGGTGAACAGCGCCTCTCCCCAATAATCAATGTCTTTTTTCGTATTTGCGACCTTTGTTTGGTGCAGAAAGCCGAGCACTAGTAAAATGGCAACAATCCCAATCGGCACGTTGATATAAAAAATCCAGCGCCACGAGATGTGATCGACTACAAGTCCTCCAGCCAAAGGGCCGAGTAACCCGGCAATACCCCAAACCGAGCTTAATAACCCCTGAATCCTTGCGCGCTCTTCCCCCAGATACAGATCGCCGATAATAGTGAAAGTCAGTGGCATTACGGCACCGGCGCCGAGCCCTTGAAACCCACGGAACAAAATTAGCTGATGCATCGTCTGAGCCATTCCTGACACCATGGAACCGACTACGAAAAGCACAATGCCGAAGATGAAAATGGGCTTCCTTCCGAAAAGGTCGGCGAGTTTACCGTAAATCGGTGTTGTTACAGCTGATGAAAGCAGGTAAATAGCGAAAACCCAACTGATAAGATTTAAGCCACTCAATTGTTTAACAATGTGAGGCATAGCGGTAGTAACAATGGTCGTATCGATGGCAACCAGTAAAATCGATACCAGCATAGCAATAGTGACCATTTTGCGCTGCGTTGTTTTCACCATCAGGCAGTAGTCCCCTTTAAATAATTATATAGAGACAATCTCAGTTTAAGACCTTAGGATCCTATCCTCAAAGCTTGAATGTCTTCCTTACTTCACATATAATGTTGTTAATCGAATAATCATGATTTTGGAGCAGGTCTTCAATTTCTTTGACAGTTTCCGCATGATAACACCTTATTTTTGGTTAATTTAGATCGTCATCTAATAATACCAGAAACTCAGTGTTCATGCGGATTTTAGTTATATTTTTTTCTTTTCAGACTAAATTCCAGCCATTTTTGGGTGCGAAACTTCAGACGGTACATAAGACATACTTATTTCAAAATAAAGTAAAAGAAAAAGAACCCGTAAAAGAAGAGGTCAAACATCAAAAACTTATTGAAGACCTCAAAATTAAAAAACGCTCAGAATAAGCTCCAAGCGTCAAAGACTGAATATAACAAACCCCATCTAAAGCAAGTAGACAATTAACCTTTTATTTCCTCCATCCAATTAAATTGATCCGTAATTTTACCAGACTGTACGCTTGTGACATAATTAAAGAGTTTGTGTGCAAATTCACCGGTTTGGTTATTGCTGATTATGATTTTTTGTCCCTTCCAGGATAGCTCGCCAACAGGGGAGATGACTGCAGCGGTACCGGAACCGAAAACTTCTTCTAACTGACCTTTGGCATGGGCTTCAAATACGTCCTCTATAGAAATCTGGCGTTCAGATACTTTTATCCCCCAGCTTCGGCATAATTCCAGGACGGTCTTACGGGTTATGCCTCCTAATATACTGCCGTTAAGTGCCGGTGTAATGATTTCACCATTAATCTTGAAGAAAATATTCATGGTCCCTACTTCTTCAATATACTTGCGGTGGACTGCATCTAACCAGAGAACTTGTCCGAAACCTTCAGCATAGGCTTCTTGTTGAGCAGCTAAACTCATGGCGTAATTAGCCGGGGTTTTCGCTTCACCTAGCCCACCTTTAGTAGCCCGAACATATTTATCTTCTACTTTAATGCTAATGGGATTAAAACCGGTCTTATAGTATGCCCCGACTGGGGAAAGAATAATAAACAATAGATAGCTATCCGCTACCTTGACACCAAGGTGCGATTCATCAGCGACAACAAAGGGTCTGATATAAAGGGAAGTACCGGGCTTACCTGGAATCCAGTCCTTCTCTAAAGCTAAAAGTTTAAATAAAGCCGTATGGATTTGTTCAATATCCATCTGGGGAATGTGAAGGAATTGGGCAGAGCGGTTAAACCGATTCAAATATTCATATGGTCTGAATACCCGAAGACGATTGTCATCGGAGCGAAAAGCTTTAATTCCCTCAAAAATTGCCTGTCCATAATGTAAGGCAATCATCGAAGGACTGGCAGGAAAATTAGCATAAGGAACGATACGCGGGGAATGCCAACCTTTTCCCGTCAGATAGTTCATTACAAACATGTGGTCAGTAAAAATTTTACCAAAACCGAGTTCTTTGTCGATGGGTAAAGAACCCACTTTTTCTACTTTGGTTAAACCAATTTCTATCATAAATACTGCCTCCTATGATCTCAATAATCATTTAATTTTATTCCTTATTATAAAAAAATTCAATCATTTTTTTGATTTACGTTTCAATGATCTGACGGTACGAAAGGTCATGCGCTAGCCATCATTGAGCGTGAACTCCGATGGCTGTTAGATGGGCTTCCCGTTCAGCAGTGCAGTGCCCATAATAGAGGTTGAACAGCCTGTGCTCATCTAAGCGAAAACCCTTTTCAGGGACACAATTGTGCATCCATTCCATGGCGCGGCTCACGCGGGGTGGCTGTATCG
>JBAQLX010000174.1:0-9450 GCA_049302315.1 Desulfosporosinus sp. | reverse complement strand
GGGAAAGAAGAATTAATCGGGCGAAATGTTTGGGAGCTTTTCCAGGAATTACTCCCTGAGCATTACCCTCTTTTTAATAAAGCCATGAACAGGAAGGAAGCTTCTCACTTTGAGGTCAAAGGTCTCCCTTCTGATGTCACGTATGAAGCGCATGTTTATCCGACCGAAGAAGGTTTGTCCATTTATCTTCATGATATTTCCGAACGAAAAATGTTCGAAAGAGAAATGGCCCGCTTGGACCGGTTGAACCTTGTGGGACAAATGGCGGCGGGGATCGGTCACGAAATCAGAAACCCAATGACCACGGTGCGGGGTTTCCTGCAGTTACTGGGGGATAAAGAAGAATTTATACATTCTAAGGGCTATTTTGAACTGATGATTGGAGAGCTTGATAGGGCAAATACAATTATCACGGAATTTCTGAGCTTAGCCAAAAACAAGATTGTAGATTTAAAACCCATGAGTCTGAACAGGCTGATTGAAAATATATACCCGTTGATTCAGGCGGACGCAATGGTCAGCGACAAGGAGATTATATTGGAACTGCAGGATACAAATGTCTTGCTTCTCGATGAGAAAGAAATTCGCCAGCTCATCTTAAACCTTGCCCGGAACGGACTGGAAGCGATGTCGGGGAGTGGAAAGTTGACTATTAAAACATTCATGGATGGCAAAGAGGTCGTTTTAGCCGTGAAGGACGAGGGAAATGGCATAAGGCCTGAGGACCTTGAGAAGATGGGAACACCTTTTTTCACCACCAAAGAGAACGGTACTGGTTTGGGGCTGGCCACCTGTTATAGCATTACAGACAGGCACAACGCTGAAATCCAGATTGAAACATGGCCGTCGGGCACGACATTTTATGTTCGATTTAAGATCAAACAATCAAGCATTAAAGAATTGGAATAGATACGGACTAAAGTTATTGTCGCATTGAGGGAGGTCAAATTGATATGGTTCAGACTGATTTGCAGGTTATTTTCTGGGGAGTAAGGGGGTCGATAGCAGTTCCGGGACCGGATACTGCCATCTTCGGAGGGAACACATCTTGTGTACAGATTCAAATAGGAAAACGTTTGTTTATTATGGATTCCGGCACAGGAATTCACAAGTTGGGACAAAAACTACTCAAACAACCATCTGGTTCCGTTAAGGGTGATATTTTCATAACTCATACGCACTGGGATCACATTCAGGGTTTCCCTTTATTTGGTCCGGCATTTATGACAGGCAATCATTTCACTTTATATGGTCAAAATAAGATGGACCTCACGTTTTCGGACTTAATGAAGGGGCAGATGATGTATGAACATTTCCCGGTTAGCCTGGATGAAATGGGCGCCGATATTAATTTTCATGAACTAAGCGGTGTTGAAACTCTGGATCTGGGAGATGGCATAGAGTTAAGAACTATCTTATTGAATCATCCGGGAGGGGCCGTAGGATATCGTCTGGATCACGCGGGTCGTTCCTGCTGTTATCTTAGCGATAACGAACATGCGGCAGAATTTGAACAAGATCTCAAGTTATTTGTCGACGGCGCCGACTTAGTGATTTATGATGCAAATTTTACGGATGAAGAATACCTTGGTAATGTCGGGTATTCGCAAAAAAAAGGCTGGGGCCATTCTACCTGGCAGGAAGGGATTAAGCTGGTAATAGCCGCTCGGGCTAAAAAACTGGTTCTTTTCCATCATGCTAACTTCCGAAACGACAGGGATATGGAAATTGTCGAACAAGCGGCCCAAGCCGTATATCCTAATTGTGTTGCTGCCCGAGAGGGAATGGTGATAAATTTATGATCGTTTATACACCTGAAATTCTTGACCAGGTTAAAGATATTCTCAATATTGGAATCGCCCTTTCCGCAGAAAAAAACCACAATCGCCTTTTGGAAATGATTGTTACTGAGGCACGGCGCATAACCAATGCTGATGCCGGAACTTTGTACCTTTGCGATGGCAATTCGCTTGTTTTTAAAATTGTTCAAAATGAAACACAGCAAAGCTTCTTTGGAGGGGACGGACAACCTGTTGCCTTACCTCCGGTTCCGATGAAATTGGAGAACGTTTCTTCGTATGTGGCACTTACTTGTCAGACTGTAAATATTCCAAATGTGTATGAGGCGGAAGGCTTTGATTTTTCAGGTCCCAAAAATTATGACAAAATCACCGGTTACCGCACTGTTTCCATGCTCGTAATCCCGCTGCAAAACCATGAAAGTGAAGTAATCGGGGTATTGCAATTAATAAATGCTCAAGATGACTTTGGCAATCCGATTGCCTTCCCGCCTTATGTTGAAAAGGTTATTTCCTCACTTGCATCGCAAGCGGCAATCTCTCTTACCAACATGCAGCTTCTCCGGGATATTGAGAACCTTTTCAATTCCTTTGTGGAGGTAATGGCTACGGCCATTGACTCCCGTACACCATATAATGCTAATCATACCAGGAGGGTAGCCCTTCTGGCGGTAAAACTTGCTGAAGCTGTGAATGAGTTCAGAGAGGGTGCCTGGAGTCAGGAATACTTTGATGAAGAACGGTTAGCTCAGCTGCTTATGGCTGGTTGGTTACATGACATAGGGAAAATATCCACCCCCCTTACAGTGATGAATAAAGCCACTCGAATTGAAGGAAGAATTGAAATCGTATTGCAACGTCTCGATTATATTATGGCCAATTTAAAATCCCAATACTTGCAAAATAAGCTTGAACAAATTGAAAAGGGTAACTACGATTCCTTGCCTGGCATTGAAGAAAGGTGGCTTAAAGAATATTCACTTGTTCAAGAAGCCAGGGATTTAATTATTAAGGCGGATAATCCAGCTACTTATGTTAATAAGAATATTCTTGAACAACTAAACGATATAGCTCAACGAACCTATGTCGACCAGGATGGCTTTGAACATAAGTGGCTGAATGAAGAAGAACTAACTGGTTTGAGTGTTGAAAAAGGAACATTAACGGCTTGTGAACGACAAATTATGGAGGACCATGTATTGATCACCCAACGCTTATTGGATAAAATTCCCTTTACCCGTAAATTAAAAGATGTTCCCTGGTTTGCAGTCATACATCATGAACATCTAAATGGAAAAGGTTATCCCTTTGGACTAAAAGGAGATGAAATACCCATCGAGGGCAGGATACTGGCGCTGGTGGATATATTTGATGCTCTTACGGCCGCTGATCGACCCTATAAGAAAGCCCTTCCAGTGGAAAAGTCTTTGGAAATACTAGGTTTCATGGTGAAAGATGGGGATCTGGATGCTGATCTATTACAGATCTTTTTGGATAAAAAAGTATGGGAAAGATAATTGAATGAACGCTCGAATCCCACTCTCCCCGCCGATTACATAGAAATCAAGGGTCTCCGCGGCTTAACGCGAAGGCCCTTTTATTGATAGGTCAATCCGTTCCCTTACCACCATATTTTCCTAGTCCACAATATTTGAATGATATTCTTGTAAAGAATTTAACGGGGCGTCTCTATAGTCATTTTCCGCATAGGCTGCAATTCCTTTGGCACTCGCCAAGGCTGCCGCTATGGTTGTGATATACGGAACTTTATATTTGATAGCAGCTTTCCGAATATAGGAGTCATCATGTTGACCGCGCTTTCCGAACGGGGTATTGATTACAAGGTTAATCTCGTGATTTGTAATACCATCGACGATATTTGGACGTCCTTCATGTAATTTATTAATTTCTTCGGACTGAATTCCGTTTTCGTTTAGAAACTTATGCGTTCCTTCCGTTGCTTTAATTTTAAAGCCCAGTTTGGAAAATAACTTGGCGGTTTCCAGTGCAGCCGATTTCTCCTGATCGTTCACACTAAGCAGAACAGTTCCAGAGGTGGGAAGAGGAGACTGGATGGCTTCCTGTGCTTTATAGTAAGCAAGTCCAAACGAATCAGCAATTCCCAAGACCTCACCAGTTGAACGCATTTCCGGCCCAAGTATCGGGTCGACTTCCGGGAACATATTGAACGGAAAAACGGCCTCTTTGACGCCAAAATGAGGGATTTTTTTGGAGACCAGACGATTAACAGTGGGTTCTTGGCCGGTAACGGAAGCCACCATTATTTCAGTTGCAATTCGGGCCATCGAAACATTACAGACCTTTGACACGAGGGGAACGGTTCGTGAAGCTCTCGGATTGGCTTCCAGAACATAAACCCGGTCATCTGCGATAGCGTATTGCATATTCATCAGGCCGATCACGTGCAGCTCTTTGGCAATCTTTTTAGTGTATTGCACAATGGTGTCAATATGTTGAGCAGAAATACTAATCGGCGGAATTACACAGGCTGAGTCTCCGGAGTGAATACCAGCCAATTCAATGTGTTCCATGACCGTTGGGACAAAAGCGTCGGCGCCATCGGCGATGGCGTCTGCTTCTGCTTCGATAGCGTTCGTTAGGAAGCGATCGATTAGAATCGGTCTTTCGGGAGTAACCCCGACGGCTGCAGCCATGTACTGACAAAGCATGCCCTCATCGTGAACAACTTCCATCCCGCGGCCACCCAAAACATAGGAAGGACGGACCATCAAAGGATAGCCGATTCGATTGGCAATTGTCTGGGCTTCTTCAAGATTAACCGCCATACCCGATTCTGGCATGGGAATATCCAGTTTTTCCATGATCTGACGGAACCGGTCACGGTCTTCGGCCAGGTCGATCGTATCGGGAGTCGTGCCCAGAATCCTTACACCTGCTTTTGCCAGTTCGGCTGCGATATTCAAGGGAGTTTGCCCACCGAATTGAATGATGACCCCCAGAGGTTTTTCCTTTTCATAAATGCTTAAGACATCTTCCACAGTCAGAGGTTCAAAGTACAGCTTATCTGAGGTGTCATAGTCTGTAGAAACCGTTTCCGGATTACAGTTAACAATAACGGTTTCATAACCTAAATCACGTAGGGCAAAAGCCGCATGGACACAACAGTAATCGAACTCAATCCCCTGACCAATCCGGTTCGGACCACCGCCAAGAATCATCACTTTCCGCCGATCAGCAGTATCCTTCGTCTGATCGGGAGCATTGTAGGTGGAGTAATAGTAAGAGGCGTTTTCGACGCCGCTTACGGGAACAGCTTCCCATCCCTCGACAATACCCAAAGCGATTCTGCGCTCCCGGATTTCTGTTTCCGGGAGATTCAAGAGCATCGCTAAATAACGGTCGGCAAAACCATCCTTTTTAGCCTGGATCAACAGTTCGTCCGGCAAGCGCCCAGTTTGATACTGGAGGATTGATTCTTCAAGGGAAACAAGCTCTTTCATTTGCTGAATAAACCAGGGTTTAATATTGGTTAACTTGTAGAGTTGTTCAATATCAGCACCTTTGCGTAGGGCTTCATACATGATAAACTGACGTTCACTCGAGGGCTCAGTCATAAGCGTTAACAATTCTTCCAGGGAGCATTGGTTATAATTGTTGGCAAAGCCCAACCCGTAACGATTGTTTTCGAGGGAACGGATGGCCTTCTGGAAGGCTTCTTTATAATTCTTGCCGATGCTCATCACTTCACCGACAGCGCGCATTTGTGTCCCCAGTTTATCATGGGAGCCGGGAAACTTTTCAAAGGCCCAGCGGGCAAATTTTATGACAACATAATCCCCGGAAGGGGTATATTTATCGAGGGTACCATCTCGCCAATAAGGAATTTCATCAAGGGTCAAGCCGACAGCCAGCATTGCTGAAATCAAAGCGATGGGAAAGCCCGTGGCCTTTGATGCTAAAGCCGACGAACGAGATGTGCGAGGATTAATTTCAATAATCACTACTCGTCCAGTTATAGGATCGTGGGCGAACTGAACATTGGTTCCGCCAATGACTTCGATCGCTTCGACAACGGCATAAGACATTTTTTGCAAGCGTTGTTGAAGCTCAGTGCTAATCGTCAACATTGGAGCTGAACAAAAAGAATCACCCGTGTGCACACCCATAGGATCAATATTTTCAATGAAGCATACGGTTAACAGCTGATTTTTGGCATCCCGAACGACCTCCAGTTCTAATTCTTCCCAGCCCAGCACGGATTCCTCAACAAGAATTTGGCCAACCATACTGGCGGCGATTCCCCGATTGGCGATCGTCCTTAACTCTTCAACATTATAGACCAGCCCTCCGCCCGTACCTCCCATAGTGTAGGCGGGACGGATAACTACGGGATAACCGAGTTCCTGTGCAATTTTTTCAGCTTCTTCAACATTGTAGGCTGGTTTGCTGCGAGGCATGTCAATCCCCAACTGAGTCATCGTTTCTTTGAAGGCGATTCGGTCTTCACCCCGTTCTATAGCATCTACCTGGACACCAACAACTTTAATTGCGTACTTTTTCAAGACTCCTGTCTTATACAGTTCGGAACACAAGTTAAGAGCAGACTGGCCGCCTAAATTTGGGAGCAGGGCGTCAGGGCGTTCTTTAGCAATGATCTCTGTCAGGCTTTTGACATTCAGCGGTTCTATATAGGTTGCATCAGCCATTTCCGGGTCCGTCATAATTGTCGCCGGATTTGAATTAACAAGTACGATCTTATAACCCAGCTTTCGCAGAGCTTTGCAAGCCTGAGTTCCAGAATAGTCAAATTCACAAGCTTGCCCAATAATGATCGGGCCTGAACCAATAATGAGTACTTTGTGGATGTCAGTTCGTATTGGCATAACTTTCCCCCATTCTTCAAGATAAAGGTAACTTACTTTACCTGGAGTTAACAAGGTAATTATATCATAAACTATGTAAATTTATAAGTAGTAATGAATAATTATACATGGAAATTAAATATCTTTCGAATCCTGCCCTTGTTCAAAACGCTGCACGCAATAATGATGTTGATTGTATGATCGTTATTGGACGGGCTGGTGCTTTTCTTGGATTATTTCCGCGATTTTAGGAGGAAATGGAACGAAACCGATGGCATTAGGCGCTTGCCTTTTTTCTATAGATAATATAAACTCTGTAAAAGTTACATACCCTTATCCCAAGGAATATAACATTAGTGCTTCTGAAGAAGATTAAGAAATGCATGATATTACAAATATCATGAGTGAGGAGTCTATTGTGTGTAAAGCTGATGATATTTTTATTAAAATGTGCAAGGATATCCTTGAAAATGGGATTTCTTCTGCAGGTGAGGTTGTAAGAGCTGCATGGGCGGATGGTACACCAGCTTATACTATTAAAAAATTTGCTATTATTAATAGATATGATCTTTCAGAAGAATTCCCAATTCTTACCTTAAGGCCAACAAACTTAAAAGCTGCAATCGACGAATTATTATGGATATGGCAAAAGAAATCCAATAATATTAATGAGCTGAATAGCGGTATTTGGGATAGTTGGGCTAATGAAGAAGGGTCAATTGGAAAAGCATATGGATATCAATTGAGAATCAAACATAAGTACCATGAAGGGGAATTTGATCAGGTCGACAGGGTGTTATATGATTTAATTAATACTCCCTATAGCAGAAGAATTATCGTTAACATGTATAATCATAATGATCTACATGAAATGAACTTATATCCTTGTGCCTATAGTATGACCTTTAATGTTACGGGAAGAAAACTTAACGCCATATTAAATCAACGTTCGCAGGATATTCTTGTTGCAAATAACTGGAACGTATGTCAGTATGCAATTCTTATACATATGCTGGCACAAGTAAGTAACCTGGAGGTCGGAGAGTTTGTACATGTTATTGCTGATGCGCACATATACGATAGGCATCTACCATTAATTAGTGAACTAATCCAAAGGACCCCATATCCAGCGCCAAAGCTGTTGATGAACACTGATCAAAAAAATTTTTACGACTTTAAAGTCGAAGATTTTGTCTTGGAAGGTTATCAAAGTGGTCCACAAATAAGAAATATTCCTGTTGCTATTTGAAAAGGAGAGTATTCATGAAAGCTATTGTTGCCGTTGATTTGAATTGGGGAATTGGATATAGAGGCAACTTATTAGAACGAATTCCGGAGGATATGAAGTTTTTTAAGCAGATGACTTTAGGTAAAGTTGTGATTATGGGGAGGAAGACATTCGAATCATTGCCTGGAAAAGAACCTTTAAAGGACAGATTAAATATTGTTCTTAGTAAGAACGAGGGTTTTAATAATAGAAAGGTAACGATATGCCGTACTCTAGATGAACTATTCTGCGAACTTGAAAAGTATAATTCGGATGAAGTCTTTGTGATAGGCGGAGAATCAGTTTATTCTCAACTTTTGTCTTCTTGTACTGAAGCATATGTAACCAGGATAGAGAACAAATATCTTGCAGATAAATATTTTATTGATTTAGATAAGAGTAAAGCATGGAAATTAAAATCTACTAGTAATCTGCAAAACTATGGAAATATTCAATTTAAATTTATGAATTATATCTTAAGTGGGTGCACAGATTGAGCAAAAGAACCCCACCATTCCTGCACCAGCTCCAGGAATATTCAACAGCTCACCTCAAATCTATGTCCAGTGTTTATCTCCTTTAATTTGACCAAGGATTCTTCGACTTTGCCGTTTAACGAACTGTTCCGCTGAATCCTGTTTGGCTTGGAGCAGAGAAACGGTTTCGTCCACCGTATGGCGCAGCTTGGGATATGTGGAGAGTAAGCGGCGGAAAGGCCGGAACAAAAGCATAAGACGCTCATGACTGTGATGCCCGCGATTCTGCCGAAAAATATCCACAATTTGTTCCAAACGGCGCAGAAGAATGGCCGATTGGGTGATATCCCACATTAGATAGAGAATAAAAATGGTTGCCAGAACAATTCTTGCGTTGGATGGTACATGAAGTAAAAAATAACCGAAGTGCAGTTGAATAAAGTTTGCAAAGACGAGACCGAGGGCTCCCCAGAGCAGCGAATAGGGAATGGCAATCTGTCCTTGGAAGTTTAGCGGGATGTCACTGTAATCCCAGAGTCGCAAGTGAAAGAAACGCTCAAGACACAGACCGGAAATGTACTCTAAAGCTGTGCTCAAAACCATGAAATAGAGGAATTGCCATTCCCAAGCGAGATTAGACATCCACGGATTAGTGATCGCGACTAAGAGTGTAAAGGAACCATAGAGTGGCAGAAAGGGGCCTTTAAGAAAACCTGGGTTGACAATCTGTTGTTGGGTGAATGAACGGTATAAAGTCTCCAGTATCCAACCTGCAAAAGCGTAAGAAGCAAAGATCAGTACCGTATACGAGACGTAGTCAAGCCAAAGCAAACTCGGCATCAAATATTAACTCCTTAATTATGTATTAAAAAACATGAACCAAGCTCCCTAAAAGACCTAAGAATTTCCAAAAAACAATTCCCCTCTTGCAGGGGACGTTGTTGCATTTTATGACAGGTAGGCTTAAACTATACCCAAAAGACCAAAATATGAAGTCACAAATTACTATAACATTATTTTAGTTATTGTCAACTGCCAAGATGCAAAAATCGGGTGGACAAGGA
>JBAQLX010000173.1:0-1840 GCA_049302315.1 Desulfosporosinus sp. | reverse complement strand
CCTTTAAACGTGCTTCAACTTTTCCAACCAGGACTTTCCGACGATATTTAGGACACCAGACCACATGATACTTGCATGAGTAGACAATGTTGTTGTTAGATTTATATTTTATAGCCATACAAATATTATCCCACAGTAGCGTATATAATACAATGAGATCTTTGGATTTGCCTTATATCCCCACAGCTGAAGCTAGGGGCTTTACGGCAACAAGCGGTAATTAATACGCTTAATATCCTGTTCCTCGCGACAAGTGATACAGAATTAACTGGTTTAGACTAATATTCTCTCTTTTGGCCTATTCAGCTAATATCTGATGGAGGGACTTGGGTACCCTAACGTTGGCCAGATTTAAAAGAAAGCAATCGAGAAGATGCCATTTGAGATAGAGTTTCTTTAATATTTGGTATAATATGAAGCAAGGGGGGAGTCATATGCCATTATCGAAGGAAGCAAAGAAATACACATATGCTGATTATCTGGAATTTCCAAGCGATGAAAGATGGGAAATTATTGACGGAGTTCCTTATCTGCAAGCAGCGCCGACTTGGCAACACCAAAACATTCTTTTAGAATTAGCAGCACAGTTTAGAAATTATCTCTTGGACAAAGAATGTAGAGCGTTCATTTCTCCCTTTGACCTAAGATTACCTAAAATTGACGAAGATGATGAACATGCTACAATGGTAATTCAGCCGGATATATTAGTGATATGCGATAAATCTAAACTTAAAGGAACTGGCTATTGCGGGACACCTGAACTTGTGATTGAAATACTCTCGCCTGCAACAGAAAGAATCGATAGGCTAACTAAGTTCTGGGCATATGAAAAGGCTGGCGTTAAGGAATATTGGATAGTAGCGCCAGACACAAAGATTGTCAGTGTATTTATTTTCAATGCGCCTGGTTTAATACCCCCGACTTCAGTCGGGACAGCTTCTAGCGTAGACCAAGTAGTAGCGGACTGCTAAACTATATTAAAGAGGTGATCGCTACTATGGTAGATTACAAAAAGGGAAGCCACACAGTATATGATATAAAGTATCACGTAGTGTGGGTGACAAAATACCGATATAAAATACTGCACAAAGTGATAGGCGGACGATTGAGAGAACTGCTCCGTCAGGGATGCGAAACAATTGGTGTGACAATAGTTCAAGGTAGTATAGGTAAAGATCATGTTCACATGCTATTATCGTGTCCGACGAATATAGCGCCTAGTAAGATAGTGCAATATCTCAAAGGAAGATCGTCGAAGCTACTACAAAGTGAGTTTCCAGAAATTAAGAAAAAATATTGGGGACAGCATTTATGGGCAGTAGGATATTTTTGTGCAACCGTGGGGGCAGTGACAGAAGAAGCAATTAAGGCGTACATAGAAAATCAAGACAAGGACGGTGTAAAGGAGATATTTAAAATAGAGGATGAGTGAGTTTCAGTCACCGGCTTAAGATTGCTTTCAGCAATAGGTCTTCCAGAAGACTTAAGTCTTAAAAAGGACTTCCAGTCCGCGCTTTTTAAATGGCTTTAGCCGTAATCGCGACTTTCAGTCGCAATTGTAACCCCTGCACTTCAGTGCAGGGACGTTGAGTTGAATAGGCAAGTATCCACAAACGTAGTTATTGTGCCATGTGGAACATAATATTAGGAAGATAATGTGAAACCCCGTCTGACACTCCGCACGACTAAAGTCGGCGGGTTCTTAAGTACGAGGACTTCCGATATACTCTCGCCGGTAGGCATAATATTCCATCTACAGGGTACAACATATAAAGACTGGTCTATTTCCCTAAGACTTTACTACCAAGCAGCCCATCGGCCACATTAGCGGTAGTATAAC
>JBAQLX010000172.1:0-2183 GCA_049302315.1 Desulfosporosinus sp. | reverse complement strand
TCGCGCTCACATTCGGCTTTGGACAACGGCCACAGTCTCCGCACAAAGGACTGCCGCTTGTTCTAATAGTCTGGTTCGTTCAGCCTTTACCCGCTCTTGATAACCCTCATCTTTTATCTGGGGAAGGTTAATGTCCACACTAAGCATTGCTGATTTCAGCGCACTTTCCGCTAAATAGGCCGCAACGCCAACATCACTAATCGCTCCAAGGTTACCAATTGGAGCAAGTTCCTGGGCTAATTGCAGGATCTTATAACAATTTTGGGAAATCCCCAGCGGAGTATCCGCAGCAGAGACTAAAGCCTTTTGCAGTTTCTCAGTACGCACGGTTTTTTCCTCCGCCGTGCTTTTCGGTAATTTTAAAACAGCCATAAAATTTGAAAATTCGGCGATATCCTGACTTAGTCCAGTTTTAAGTAAGGCAAGTACCCTTTCGGCCTGAGCTAAAATCTCCTGCACTTGTGGTTCTACCGCTTGATACTTTTCCTTACCAAGGGTGAGCCTGGCTACCATACAAGTCATCGCCGCAGCCAGTGCTCCAACATAAGCGGAAACACTACCCCCACCCGGTGTCGGTGAAGAGCTGGCGGACACCGTCAGAAATTCTTCCGTCGTCCATTCCCAAACTTTACTGGAATCCATTAACGCGTTCCCCCTTGCAGAACGATTCCTTTGAGGACATTACGCAGAACCAAGGCCGTAGTCAAAGAACCAACCCCACCCGGTACCGGGGATATCAAGGCGGCGACTTCCTGAACAGTATCAAAATCCACATCTCCGCAAATTCCACCTGAAATTTCATTGATCCCTGCATCAACAACTATCGCACCCGCTTTGACCATATCCTTCTTGATCAATTTTGCGCGTCCTACGGCGACAATCAAAATATCAGCCTGACGGGTAAAAGCCCCTAAGTCGGGTGTTTGGGAGTGACAAATGGTCACCGTGGCATTGTGTTTCAAGATCAGAAAAACAAGGGGTTTACCTACAGTTTCTCCCCGCCCGACTATGACGACATGTTTTCCTGCAATCTCAACCCCACAACGCAGCAGTAATTCCATACAGCTTTGCGGGGTTGCTGGGAAAAGCCCGTCCTCGCCGCTTAAAATATACCCCCGATTGAGCGGATGAACCCCATCTACGTCCTTATCCGGACGCACAGCGGCCATGATCTTTCCTTTTCGCATTCCCTTAGGCAGAGGAAGTTCAATCATAATGCCATGAACTTCCGTGTCCTGGTTTAGACTTTCAATCCGCTCAATAACTTCGGCTTCGAGAGAATCTGCCGGCATTACGAAAAGTTCGAATGCCATGCCTAGACTCTCACACACTTTCTGCTTTGACCGTGCATAAACGACTGAAGCCGGGTCATTTCCGACTAATATTACCGCGAGTTTAGGCTGTACCCCTTTATTTTTCCACTGGGCAATTTCCTCACGAATTTCTTCCTTGAGAACCTTGGCCACCGCTTTACCATCCAATAACTGAGCCAATTGACACAATCCTCACTTTGCTTTCAGATACTGATCGATACCACTTGCAGCCTTTTTACCGGCTCCCATCGCCAAAATAACGGTAGCCGCACCGGTAACGATATCTCCGCCCGCAAAAACACCCGGCTTAGAAGTCATTAGCGTTTCAGCATCTGCAATAATGTTACCCTGTTTGTTTAAGTCCAATCCCGGAGTAGACGTTGTCACCAAAGGATGCGGCCCTTGCCCAATCGCCACGACCACCGTATCCATGGGAATCTTGAATTCTGATCCCGGAATAGCAACCGGAGAACGTCGTCCGGAAGCGTCCGGCTCTCCAAGTTCACAGCGCAAACAAGTTAAACTTTTAACCCACCCACGCTCATCCCCTTCAATGGAAACGGGACTAGTTAAGAGATGAAATTGGATCCCCTCTTCTTCCGCATGCTCCAGCTCTTCAACCCTAGCCGGCATCTCGGCGCGAGAACGTCGGTAGATAATAGATACATTTTCAGCGCCTAAACGTAGGGCGGTGCGCGCGGAATCCATAGCGACGTTTCCCGCACCGAGAACTGCGACATTATTTCCAACTTTTACCGGGGTTATATAATCAGGGAACATGTAACCCTTCATCAAATTAGTCCGGGTTAAAAATTCGTTCGCGGAATATACCCCATTAAGGTTTTCTCCAGGGATATCCATAAAGTACGG
>JBAQLX010000171.1:0-15555 GCA_049302315.1 Desulfosporosinus sp. | reverse complement strand
ATGGCGAATAAATGTAATCAAAGTATTATTTCTTACCAAGATTATCCTGTAGAAAGTGATTCACTTTGCGTAATTCGTGTCGTTTAGTGTGAATCACAGAAGTCAGTTCTCCAAAAGGAGTATGCAATAAGATAGGGGTGGCAAAGCATGAGCCAGGATGACGACAACAATATGGGGGTCGATCTCGAGGAATTTCTCGGGTTTTACCTATTGGATTCCTCCGAACAGATTGAAAGGTTCGGAGCAGGACTTTTGCAACTGGAGAAAGAGGGGGGAAATATCGGACTGATCAACGATCTTTTTCGCTCGGCTCACAGTTTAAAGGGGGCTTCGGGAACAATGGGGTTCACACCGATTGTCGCCATGACCCATGCGGCTGAAGACTTATTGGATCGTTTGCGTCAGGGAAAAATAGGTGTTTCTCTCGAAATGATTGACATTCTCTTAGCAGTGACAGACCGAGTCAAAGCGATGCTGTCTCAAGTGGAGCAGCGTCAGGAGATCTCTGTAGGATACGAAGATTTAGTCTCCTTGATGAAGGGGTTATTAGATGGAGAAAAACCTGTCGAGCTTGCGAACCCGCAGCCTGTCAAAGGAAAAGAAGAAACGTTGGATGATTTTGTCCCCCTGGATTTTTCCTTGGATCAATTTGAAAGTAAAAAACTGAACGATGCCTATATGATGGGGCACGGTGTCTATCAAGTGGATGTGGAATTTGCACAGGGTACGCTCATGAAGGCGGTGCGGGCTGTGATGGCGACCCAGCGGCTCGAGGGAATGGGTTCGGTGGTCAAGCTTCTTCCCAGTCTTGAAGATTTGGAAGCCGGAAATGCGGAGGGTTTTTCTCTGCTCGTACTCAGTGATGAACCCAGCGAAGAGATCCGGAGGGAAGTTTTAGAGATTTCAGAGTTGGCAGAGGTTAACGTCCACTCCTACCTGAGCGGCGAAGGGGTCGAAGCAGAAGCAGGTACGGATGCAAAAATTATGACGCAAGAAATCGTTAACGTCGCAACTGAGTCGAAAACCAGCAAGCCCCTCTCCAATCAGAAAATCGCCGTCGAACTAAAAACGGCCGTCCCGGTTTCTACAGCTCCAGTAACCGAAGCCGCAGGTGGGGAGAGCAACACACAAGTACATACAATTCGTGTGGATACGGTGCGGATGGATAATCTTATAAATCTTGTGGGAGAAATGGTCATTACCAGAACCCGCCTGGTTCAAATTGGGTTGGATCTGAAAGCCGAATACCCAACGGATGATATGGTCAATAATTTAAACGAGGCCAACGTCTACTTGGGCCGCTTAATGAATGATCTTCAAGAGAGTGTCATGCGCCTCCGCATGGTGGCGATTGGGACTGTCTTTAGTCGTTTTCCTCGTTTGGTCCGTGATCTCGCCAAGAAAACAGGCAAAGAAATAGAACTGGTCTTAAATGGCGAAGATACAGAACTGGATAAGACAGTTGTTGAGGTCATCGGGGATCCCTTAATGCACCTGATTCGGAATTCCGTGGATCACGGGATCGAATTTTCGGAAGAGCGCCGCGCCTCCGGTAAACCGGAACTTGGCACGATAACCCTAGATGCTTATCACGAAGGAAACCATATTGCGATCCTCATTTCTGACGACGGGGCGGGGTTAGATCTTGTAAAAATACGGAATTTAGCGGTCTCAAGGGGTTTGATCGGCGAAAAAGAAGAACTCTCGGATAACGATATCGCTAATCTTATCTTCTTGCCAGGCTTCAGCACGGCGGAGGAGGTGACCGACATTTCCGGTCGAGGTGTGGGGATGGATGTGGTGAAAAAAGCGCTCAATAATCTTGGGGGAATGGTCGATATCACGACCCGCAAAGGAAAGGGAACTACCTTTACTATTCGCTTGCCTTTGACCCTGGCTATTATTCAAGCTCTTCTTGTTGAAGTCAGGGAAGAAATTTATGCTGTCCCGCTCTCCTCCGTTTTAGAGACCCTTCTGATCAACCGGGATGATATAAAGACAGTCGGTGGGTTGCCCATGGTCCAACTGCGCGGCAACACACTACCACTGATTTCCTTACAAGAAAAATTTGGTCTTCCCGCTTCGGAAACTGCCAGCAGTGAGGTCTTTGTCGTCGTTGTAGGCTTTGGAGATAAGGCTCTTGGACTCATCGTGGATGAACTGCGTGGACAACAGGAAGTGGTGATCAAGTCACTGGGTGATTTTCTGAATAATTTACCTGGAATTGCCGGAGCAACGATCCTTGGTGATGGCAAAGTCACTTTGATTCTCGATATCGGATCCCTGATTTCGAAGTTCGATATTCGAGGCTCGAGGTTCGAATAGAATAAAAACTCAATAGTTTTTAAAAACGATTTAAAGCTTATCTTGATCCATTCACCTCGAACATCTCGAACATCTACTCAAAGAGAACCTTAATTAAGTTCCAAATAACTTTTCAAGTTTTCATTCCAGTTCGAACATCGAGCATCGAACCTCGAACATCGATAAAGGGGGATTTACCAATGGAAGAACAATTAGTCACCTTTAGCTTAGGGGCTGAAGAATTTGGCGTTGATATCATGCGTGTGCAGGAGATTATCCGCATTCCGCCAATAACACGGGTGCCTAAAGCGCCGACCTATGTAGAGGGAGTTATTAATTTACGGGGAAATGTGATTCCGGTGATCAGTTTGCGTACCCGTTTTGGCATGACCCGCGTGGAAGAAACTGACCTCAGTCGGATTATTGTCTTGCAAGTTGAAACGAAAGTTTTCGGGATCCGCGTGGATGAGGTAACGGAAGTGCTGCGCCTAAACAGTGAAGCCATTGAGCCACCGCCGCCGATTGCGTTAGGCATGGACTCTCAGTTTTTTCGCGGAGTAGGGAAAATCGGGGAACGCTTGCTTATTCTCTTGGAACTCGATCAAATCATGGGCGGAGAGTAAGCCATGAGTTTAACGCCTAAAACGCCAATCGGGGTTCTAATAGTTGATGATTCGCCCTTTATGCGTTTGACTCTCCAAAAAATACTCAATCAAGACCCTGGTATTAAGGTAATGGACACCGCGCGGGATGGGCGGGAAGGGATTCTAAAACTCCGAGCTCTTCGCCCTCAGGTCGTGACGATGGATGTCGAGATGCCGATTATGAACGGACTTCAAGCGTTGGAAGAGATCATGCGTTGGCAACCAACGCCGGTAATCATCTTGAGCGCGGTGACTACGGAAGGCGCGCAAGCCACGTTGAAGGCTCTTGACCTGGGGGCTTTCGATGTCGTGGCAAAACCGTCCGGTAGTCTGGGAGCCGA
Source organism: Desulfosporosinus sp. (assembly GCA_049302315.1). Lineage (GTDB taxonomy): Bacteria > Bacillota > Desulfitobacteriia > Desulfitobacteriales > Desulfitobacteriaceae > Desulfosporosinus. The sequence goes on along the minus strand of JBAQLX010000171.1, from coordinate 12,266 downwards.
TCTGCAAGCACTTGCTCATGATTTAGTGGAGAAGGTAAAAGCAGCGGCGGGTGTAAATCCTGCTCGTCTTGGGCGTAAGGACGTAGCTTCGGATGCTGCCGTTCAAGCATCGCCACCAAGGGTAATATTATCCAATGGAGCAGGAAACGCTTCTGCACGCCATGCCCAGGCCCTTACAAGCCCGGGAAAGACGGGTCTTGCGCCAAAGCATGCGGTAGAAATTGTGGCCATCGGTACGTCGACAGGAGGTCCCTCGGCGCTGCAAGTTGTCCTTCCTGCCCTGCCTGGGAATTTCCCGGTTCCTGTGCTGGTGGCGCAACACATGCCCCCAGGTTTTACCGGGCCGCTCGCCCAGCGTTTAAACGGGCTTTGTCCACTCAATGTGCGGGAAGGGATCCATGGGGAAATCCTGAAAGCAGGAACCGTGTACGTAGCGCCTGCGGGTAAACAGATGCAGATTCAGCGTAAATCTGAGCAGCTGACTCTGCATATTGGAGATGAAGCCCCCATACCCACGCTTTATCATCCTTCCGTGGATGTCATGTTTCTTTCCTTGGCGAAGGCCGTCGGTAAAGGAACTCTTGGAGTGGTCATGACAGGGATGGGAAGTGATGGTACGAAGGGCATGAAGGAACTCAAAGCGTTGGAAGGGTTTGCGATTGCCGAGTCCGAGGAGACCTGCGTGGTCTATGGGATGCCCAGGTCCTTGGTGGATGCCGGTCTGGCTGATCGAGTTGTACCGCTTGGGGAGATTGGGCGAACGATTGTGGAATGCGTTATGAGGAGGGGATAACTTAATGAGTATTTTCAGGGGAATTGATACAAGCGCTTCCGGTTTAACTGCCCAGCGTTTACGCATGGATCTCATCGGCAATAACATTGCCAACATAAATACAACGCGCACGGAGGAACTGACCCCGGGGGGGAACCCCGTACCCTACAGCAGGCAAGTCGCAGTGTTCGTTCCGCGTCCCCCGGAAACTCCGTTTGCCAATGTCCTGGGGGAAACTTTAGGGGACCGAAACGTCGGGAGTGGGGTACAAGTTGCGAGCATTGAGCGCGACGAAGCGCCATTTCGCCTGGAATATAACCCTGATTCCCTGGATGCCGCTAAAGTGGCCGAGCCAGGTTTACCAGTGGGATATGTCCGACAACCGAACGTAAATATTGTGACGGAAATGGTCGATATGATTTCCGCTTCTCGGGCATATGAAGCGAATGTGACGGCTCTCAACGTTAGTAAGTCAATGGCAGCAAAAGCTTTGGAGATCGGAAAGGGGTAATGATTAAATGAGTATCCAGCCAATAGCTCCTATTTTGCCCCTTGGCGCAATAAATTCGATCACCCCGACAAGCCTTGAGAGTACGCCAAATATCAGTTCCGGAGATGGAACTCAAAAGGCGGGGACGGATTTTTCCAAGTTTTTAAACGATGCCTTAAAACAAGTCGATGCTTTACAATCAAATGCGGATGTCGCCAGTCTAGCGCTGGCGAGTGGACAGGTGCAAGATATGTCTACAGTGATGGTGGCGCTGGAAAAAGCGAGCTTATCTTTGTCTCTGACCGTTGCCGTGCGCGATAAAGTGTTGGATGCCTACAATCAAGTCATGCGTATGCAGATCTAAGCGAGGCGCGAGGCTCGAGGCGCGAGGCTCGAGGTTCGAAAAAGAACGTTTCTATTCGAGCATCGCGCATCGTGCATCGAACCTCGCGGAAAGGAGGAGTGAAGGATGGATTTTTCCAGGGCGGGAATACAACAATCGGTAAAGACCTTTTGGGACAGGCTTTCTCGCCCACAGAAAATAATAACGGTAGTTGCTCCTCTTGTGGTGGCAATCGCTATGGCAAGCTTGATTACCTGGGCTGGCAGACCACAGTATGTGGCAATTTTTACGAAGCTTAGTGATGCGGATGCCGGAGCGATATCCACAAAACTGAAAGACCTGAAAGCAGATTATAAGTTGGCGGACAATGGGGCGACTATCATGGTCCCTCAACAGTCAGCCGCCGATCTTCGTCTCCAGCTGGCCAGCGCCGGGCTTCCGACACAAAGCAAATTCAGCTTTGATAGTCTGGATACTATGCATCTGGGAGAGACGGATGCCGATCGAAAATTGCGTTATGTTCTCGGCTTGCAGAACGAACTGGAAAACACCCTAAAGATATTGAACGGTGTGCAAGATGCGCGTGTTCACATTGTAATGCCTGAACCGTCACTCTTTGCAGATAGTCAAAAAGTGGCGACGACGGCTGTTACCTTGAAACTTGTTCCGGGAACAAAACTCGGCGACGACCAGGTACGTGCGGTCGCTAATCTATTAGCAGGGTCGGTTGAGGGACTGCAACCGGAGAATGTAACGATTGTGGATACCGGCGGAAATGTCTTATCGGATGTCTTGGGAAAAAACGGTGATCCTAATCGTCTCACAGGGACGCAATATCAACTCACGCAAACGGTTGAAGAGAATACACGGAAATCCCTTCAGAGTATGTTGGATCGGGTGCTTGGCACGGGTAAAACAGTCGTTCGAGTTAGCGCGGCGCTGGACTTCAATCAAATAAAACGAACAATACAGACCAATGGACCCGGTGCAGTGGTGAGTGAGCAGAGTTCCACGGAAACTTCCACAAATGGTACGACAGCCGGCGGAACACCGGGATTAACAGCCAATGCGACACCGACGTACCCAACCGCAGCAGCGGGGGTGAATTCGACCTCCACTAAGGCCAATGTCACCAAAAATTATCAAGTGGACACCACGCAAGAAGAACAAGTGGTGAGCCCTGGAGCAGTAAAACACCTTTCCGTGTCCGTGATGGCGGATGCGGACACCATCAGCCAGGACCAACTTGAGCAAATCAAAACGATTGTGGCTTCGGCTGCAGGGGTTGATGAAACTCGTGGGGATCAGATTCAAGTCGCAGCCCTTGCCTTCAATAAAACAGATCTGATGCAAGAAAAACTCGCCATGGAGAATGCTCGGAAACGGCAACAACTGATTACTTATATCGGAATTGGAGCGGCAGTGTTGTTTGGGTTGATCTTGATGCTCATGGTTCTAAGGTCTCGGGCGAAGAAAGCCCGTGCTGAGAAAATGCTGGGACTGAACGGCTCGCAGCCGGTATCGCTCGCTAAAGCCGAACTTCTCATGGCTCAACAATTGGCTGAGGAAGAGGCCAAGTTAATATTCGCTCAAAAAAATACTAGGTCCGCCGAAGAACTCCAGAAGCAAAAGACCAGGGAGGCAGTAGAACTATATTCGCGCAATAACCCGGATGAAGTTGCCCGTCTGATGAAAAATTGGCTATCGGAGGAGAGTTAGATGGCTCAAGCTTTAACGGGTATTCAAAAAGCAGCGATTCTGATGATTGCCTTGGGTGCGGAAAATTCCGCCCAAGTGGTGAAACACCTTAGTGAGAGAGAAATAGAACAGTTGACCCTGGAGATGGCCAATGTTCGTAAAGTCTCCCCGGATCAGCGGGATAATGTCGTAGAGGAATTTCATCAAATGTGTATGGCCAGTGAATATATTGCTCAAGGGGGCATTGAGTATGCACGAGATGTGTTGGAACGGGCTCTCGGGGAAACGCGGGCGTTCGAGATCATCAGCCGTTTAGCCACCTCCTTGAAGATGAGGCCCTTTGACCTTGTGCGACGGACTGATCCCAAGCAACTTTTCTCTTTTATCCAGGGGGAACATCCGCAAACGATTGCGCTGATCATGACCCACTTGCCGGTTGATAAAGCAGCGACCTTACTTTCCAGCCTCTCCCAGGATCGGCAGGCCGATGTGGCGAAACGCGTAGCGACCATGGGTCGAACGAGCCCGGAAGTACTCAATGAGATTGAGAAGGTTCTGGAACGCAAAATATCAAGTTTAGCCCCGACGGATTATACGACTTCGGGCGGGATTCAAAGCATCGTGGATGTCCTCAATCGGACGGATCCCGGAACGGTTAAAGTGGTCATGGATGCCTTGGAGATGGAGGATCCTGAACTGGCGGAACAGATCAAGCGGCAAATGTTTGTCTTCGAAGACATCGTTATTCTTGACGACCGCGGGATTCAATTGATCTTGCGCGAAGTAGAAACCAAAGACTTGGGGCTTGCTCTGAAAGGGTCCAATCCTGAAGTTGCGCATAAAATCCAGTCAAATATGTCGTCGCGGGCCAGTCAGATGCTCAAGGACGACATAGAATTTATGGGTCCAGTGCGGCTGCGAGATGTCGAAGAGGCTCAGCAGCGCATTGTGAAGGTAATTCGAAAACTGGAAGAAAGTGGCGCTGTCGTCATTTCCAGAGGGGGTAGTGATGAAATCATTTATTAGAGGACGAGTCGTTAAAAGCTGCAATGTCGAGGTATCCACACCGCGTATGGTGGAAAACAATGAAGGATTTCAAAACTTGGGTACGTGTCTGGCGGTTCTTAGTGTTGGAGTGGAGGGCCCTAACGCGGCAAGCCCGGAACTTCCAGGTTGGGCGGATATTACGTTCGAGACAGAGGCTAAAGAGAAAGCGGCAATGATTTTGGCGGAGGCCAATGAAAAAGTGGCAATGATCCTTGCAGAGGCTGATATCAGCGCTCAGGAGATTCGTGCCCAGGCCCGGGCGGAAGCTGACCGTTTGCGCCAGGAGGTTGCGGAGACTACGCGGGCTGAGGTATATCCCAAAGCACAGGCTGAAGGATATCTGGCAGGAAGGCAAGCCGGAGAAGCTGAGGGAAAACGGGCGTTCCAGGATGCTAAGCAACTCTTCCAGTTGGCTCAGCGAGCAGTTCAGGAGGAATATGCCAAAGTAGACAAGGATTTACTCCACCTAGCGATAAAAATTGCCGAACGTTTAGTACGCTCAAGCTTGGCTATTGAACCTAGGCGCCTGGTGGTCGTTATTCAGGCCCTAACCTTGTTACCGCAGGAACGACTTGGCTGGAGGCTGCATGTGGCCCCGGATGATGCCCTTTGGCTGGAGGAAAATCAGCCGCCTTGCCCGTGTCCGTGGGTTACAGATGAGTCCCTGAGTTCCGGAGATTGTTTCCTGGAGTGTCAGGAGGGCGTTTTTGACGCCCGGATTGAAGCCCAGTTAGATAAATTGGAACACACTTTACGAGAGGAGCTTCAACATGGGGGCGTGGAACCAATTGATGCAGACAGTGGATCAGACTGAACCGATCTCCGCCCAAGGCCGAGTCTCCAGGATCGCCGGCTTGATGGTCGAATCAGCCGGCCCGCGGGTTAGTGTGGGAGAATACTGCCATATCATCACGCGCGGCGGACGGGAACTGCCGGCTGAAGTGGTCGGTTTTCGTGATTCAACTACTCTGCTCATGTCTTTAGGAGAGCTGGAAGGGATTGCTCCAGGAGATCGTGTGCTTCCACAGCGCCAGAAACTGACCGTGCCTGTGGGCCGGGGTCTGCTCGGGCGGATTCTCGATGGACTGGGACATCCCATGGATGGGCGCCCGCTTCTGACAGAAACAGCGTATCCTCTGCAAAACAAACCACCTAACGCCTTATTGCGTCCTCGAATCCAGGATACGCTTAGTGTCGGAGTTCGAGCTATCGATGGGATCCTAACGATTGGGCGTGGGCAACGAATGGGAATCTTCGCGGGTTCTGGTGTAGGCAAGAGCACCTTGCTGGGTATGATGGCCAGAAACACCGCGGCGGATATCAACGTTATTGCCTTGGTTGGGGAACGGGGGCGGGAATTGCGTGATTTCATGGAGAAGGATTTGGGCTCGGAGGGCTTAGCCCGCTCTGTGATCGTTGTGGCGACGTCCGATCAACCAGCCCTGGTGCGTTTGAAGGCGGCTTTTACGGCGACAGCCATCGCCGAGTATTTTCGGGATCTTGGGAAGGATGTCCTATTGATGATGGATTCAGTTACCCGTTTTGCCATGGCTCAACGGGAGGTGGGACTGACAGTGGGGGAACCCCCGGCAACCAGGGGATATCCTCCTTCCGTCTTTGCCTTATTACCAAAGCTTTTGGAACGTTCAGGCATGGCGGAGACCGGAAGTATTACCGGGATCTATACAGTGTTAGTGGATGGGGACGATCACAATGAACCGATTGCTGATTCAGTTCGCGGGATTCTTGATGGGCATATCGTCTTAACGCGGGAACTGGCTATGCAAAATAATTATCCGGCCATTGATATTTTACAATCCATCAGTCGGGTGATGAATGACGTCGTCAGTCAGGAACATAAGGAATTGGCCGGTATTGTGCGCGAACATATCTCAGTTTACCGAAATGCCAAGGATTTGATTGACATTGGGGCGTATACATCGGGAAGCAATCCTAAGATTGATGCCGCCATCGCGCATATGGACAATATTCTCGCTTTCACTCAGCAAAGGGTGGACGACTACGTCGGATTTGAAGAGATGCTTATGCAGCTGAAGGGAATTACATAAAATTATGGCAAGATTTCACTTTCGCCCGGAAGCCAGCCTCCGTCTGGCGGAACAGGCTCTGGAAAAGGCACAACGGGAGTTTGCTCAAGAAGCGCAGCTCTGGAAGACTTTCGTCGAGGCCTGCGAGATTCAACAAAAGCATTTTAACGACGCGCAGGAAGGGCAACGGGACGCGGGTCGACACCGGCCCATTGAGTTAGGGATATGGCAGCTTTTTGCTTCAGAGCAACAGCGTCGACTGCACCAATGTAAGGCGGAGCTGAGGACGCAAGAACTCATTATGGAAAACGCACGTCACAGTTTATTGGAAGCTCACCGTGAAGTGGAAAAGCTGGAGCGCCTAAAGGAAAAGCAGACCAAGGTCTTTCAGTTGGCTGAGTTGCAGAAAGAACAGAAAAAATTGGATGAAACCGGTCAAGTTCTTTACTGGCGCAAGCATTTAGTCAGACCACTCGAATGGAAGGACGGACTTATTCATGATTAACGTAACTCGTATAAACGACAAGATATTCTTCATTAATTCCGACTTGATTGAAATGATGGAAGAAACCCCGGATACGGTCATTACCTTAACGGGTGGAAATAAATTTGTGGTGTCAGAGCCCATCGAGGTTCTCATAGAGCGGATCGTTGAGTTTCGCCGGCGTTGTCACCCGATTTGCAAAGTGGAGGAGCGATCCAATATATGAACCGGAAATTTCTAATTATGATGATCCTTGCCGTGTTGTTGGGCGTGGGACTGGGTGCAGGGGGAACGATTGGGGCACAAAAGTACATTTTTAAAGCTCCGGCACAAAGTACAGCAACCGCGAGTGTATCGAAAAGAGCGGGAGTGTTGCTACCCATCGGTGAATTCACCGTGAATTTGCAGGGAGGGGCTTTTCTAAAGACGACGATTACCGTTGAAGTGACAGATGCGAAAGCAGGGGTTCTTTTGAAGGAAAAGGATGCGATCCTGAAAGACCGGGTTAATTCAGTTTTGGCGAACAAATCACTTATTGATGTACAAACACTTGCTGCGCGTGAAAAATTGAGAGAAGAGTTGATTAATAAACTTAATGAAGTAGCGGAAAATAAAATCACTGATGTATTGTTCCTGTCCTTTGTCTACCAGTAGGAACAGAGGTCAGAGGTCAGAGGTCAGAGGTCAGAAGTTCGAAGATTGAGGTTTAAATAGTAACGAATAACAAATTACAATATCGAACATCGAATTCGTGGTTCTTGGATCGAACCTCGAATCACGAACCTCGAACCTCGATAAAGGGGGGATTCTATGGGAGACGTCTTGTCCCAAGCAGAAATCGATGCTCTGCTGAGTGTGCTGTCCGACGGGCAAGTCGACGCAGAGGAAATAAAGATAACCAGGACTCAAAAGCGGATTCGAGGGTACGATTTTAAACGTCCAAATAAGTTTTCCAAGGATCAGATTCACTCCCTCCAAAACATTTACGAAAATTATTGTCGCAGCTTGACCACATATTTCTCTGGACAGTTGCATTCGCTCATCGAAAGCAAAGTCCTTTCAATTGAGCAACTCACCTATGATGAATTCATTCGTTCTCTATCAAACCCCACTGTCTTAGGTCTTTTCTCGTTGAAGCCCTTGGAGGGGACAGCTTTGATGGAAGTCAGCCCTTCGCTCGCTTTTACCATCGTGGATCGTCTTCTGGGAGGGCAAGGGCAAGGTTCGGAAAAGAACCGGGAGTTGACGGAAATAGAAAGAACCATTGTAGAGCACAGGCTGGCCCGAATTATTGAACTCACAGAAGAGGTTTGGTTAGAAGTTTACGAGCTTAAACCGCAATTTGTGGTGATGGAAACCAATCCACAGTTTACGCAAATTGTGGCGCCTAACGAAATGATTGTGCTCGTGACTCTCGAAGTCAGGATTGGGGAAGAGGTAGGGATGATCAATATATGTATGCCCTATCTCGTGCTTGAGCCCATCCTGGATAAGTTAAGTACGTTTTTCCTCTTTTCCACTCAGGCAAAGGTTACCTCCGCAGAGCAGATACAGGCGATTCGGAAAAAAATCGAATGGGCAAAAGTTGATATGGTAGCTTTCTTAGGCTATTCGGAAATCCTCGTTCGGGATCTTCTCGACCTTGCTAAAGGAGATGTTATTCCTCTGAATCAATCCGTTAATGATTCGCTCCCAATTTATGTAGGGGAATTCATGAAATTCAAGTCCGTTCCAGGATTACACGGAGAACATCTCGCCGTTCAGATCACTGAAATTGTAAAGGAAGGTGGGGAAGAAGATGGGTAATGGGATGCTCTCCCAGGAAGAGATTGACGAGTTACTGCGGGGCACAATGGAATCAGACCCGGAGCAGGATACACCGCTTTCAGAAGACTCTCCGGAAGACTCTCCGGAAGACTCTCCGGAAGACTCTCTAAATGAGATGGAAAAAGATACCCTCGGAGAAATTGCTAATATTTCGATGGGTACCGCAGCCACGACATTATCTCAGCTCTTAGGCAAAAAAGTGGATATTACCACGCCGAAAGTCGGTTTGACAAATTCGAAACAGATTGGTCAGAATTATCCTGTTCCTGCCGTGATTTGTGATGTCAGATATAACGCCGGGATTGAGGGCTCGAACTTCTTGATTCTTTCCCAAAGGGATGGGGCAATCATTGTCGATTTAATGATGGGGGGAGATGGGAAAAATCCGACTCCGGAACTCTCAGAGCTTCAAATTAGTGGGATTTCCGAGGCTATGAACCAAATGATGGGGTCAGCGGCCACCTCCATGTCCGCCATGTTTAATTCCATGGTGAATATTACTCCCCCAAATTTAGCGCTCACTGATTTGTCGATGGGTGAAGATATCATTCACAATTTCCTGGATGCGGATGAACCTCTTGTAAGCGTCTCCTTCCGGATGGTTGTTGAAGATGTCATAGACAGTATATTAATACAAGTGATCCCGCTCAATGTGGCCAAAGGGATGGTCAATAAGTTGATGAGCGTGATGACGGGGGGTTCCTCTGCAGCTCCAGCTGCACAAGCCGCTGCCCTTTCCCAGCCAATGCCTGCACCGGTATCTGATCAAACTCCACTGCAATCCCCACTACCGGCTTATGAAGCGCCGCCTTTTCAGACGTCAGCCGACTACCCTTCACATGGGGCGGCTCAGCCCTATACCCAAGGTGCAACACAAGGCGGATATTACCCGCCACCGTCAAATTCTTCTCCCGGTCCCACGACTCCCGTTCAACCGGCCCAGTTTGCACCTCTTCAACCGGGACGACCGATGGTACAGCCGGACAACCTGAGTTTGATTTTGGATGTGCCGTTACAAATTAGTGTGGAGTTGGGACGAGCGAAAAAAACGATCAAGGAAATCCTGGAGATGGGCCCGGGTTCAGTCGTCGAACTGGATCGCCTGGCTGGGGAATCGGTGGATATGATTGTCAATGGTAAGTTGATCGCCAAATGTGAAGTCGTCGTCATTAATGAAACGTTCGGGATTCGCATTACCGATATTGTTCATCCCATAGAACGGATGAATTCGCTTAAGTGAAGTGAAATAAAGGAGGCAAACTGAGTGAGCGCTACGATAATGATTGTCGATGATGCCACATTTATGCGGATGATGCTGAAAGATATCTTGACCAGGAATGGGTTTACAATCGTTGGTGAAGCAGAAAATGGGGCTGTAGCCACGGATAAATATATGGAATTGCGTCCGGACTTGACGATCATGGACATTACTATGCCGGAAATGGATGGCCTTCAAGCGGTCAAAGAAATTCGCAAACGGGATTCGAGTGCCCGAATTATCATGTGCAGCGCTATGGGCCAACAAGCGATGGTTATTGAAGCGATTCAGTCCGGGGCCAAGGATTTCGTCGTTAAACCCTTCCAGGCGGACCGAGTGGTTGAGGCTGTCACGAAGGCGTTGAAGTAGTATGCCGAGCTTGGAAGACCGGGCATTTCCCCCTAGTGGGGCCGCTCCGACGGTTACAGAGTCCGTGTTCTCTTGGTGGGGGCTTATGGGAACGGTACTAGTTTTCCTCCTTATTTTACTCGTGTCGCTCTGGATTATCCGACGCTTTAATCGGGTAAATGCTCGGAACATGAATGCTCCATGGGCAAGGGTTCTCGACCGACAAAGGTTAGGGGGCCAGCAGAGCCTTTACCTTGTAGAGATTGCAGGGCAGTTACTGGTTCTGGGGGGCTCGGATCATCACTTGGTGAAAATCAGTGAGATTAATGATCCCGATGTTGCGGGTGAAATTCTGGAGGAAATAGCGACTCGACCTATCGAAAGGGTAGAAGGTTGGACTAGAAGCCTTCAGAAACTTTGGCCGGGACGGTCCCGAAAGGAAGATGTTTTTTCTTCGGAATTGGAACGTTTGCTTGATGAGGTGAACAAATGATGTCTTCTTCAAGCCGCTTAACGAAACTCTTCAAAATAGGGATGCCTTTTGGAATCGCCTTGGGATTAGGGATGTTTGCAAATCCCGGAACGACCTCAGCAGTTGGGCTAACTTTGGATTTGGGAACCACGTCTGCACAACAAACGGGAACGTCTTTACAAATCTTGATGCTTTTAACGGTGTTGTCTTTGGCGCCGGCTATTCTTATGCTGATGACCTCCTTTACCCGTATTATCATCGTCTTGTCCTTTGTGCGCAATGCGCTGGGAACTCAGCAACTTCCCCCTAATCAGGTTATAGTGGGATTGGCCTTATTTCTTACCTATTTTATTATGGTTCCGACCTGGACCCAGATTAATACGAATGCAGTTCAGCCCTATATGCAGAATCAAATCACCCAGACGGAAGCCCTGGCCAAAGCGGAGGAGCCATTAAGGAATTTTATGTTTAGACAAACTCGGGAAAAGGATTTGGAGCTTTTTGTGGGGTTATCTAAAATGGAGCGACCCCAAACTTATCGGGATATTCCAACGCATGTACTTATTCCGGCCTTTGTGATCAGTGAATTAAAAACGGCCTTTCAAATGGGATTTGCTATTTTTATTCCCTTTATTGTTATTGATATGATTGTCTCCAGTACCCTAATGTCGATTGGGATGATGATGCTTCCCCCGATGATGATTTCACTGCCGTTTAAATTGCTTTTGTTTGTCCTTGTCGATGGATGGCATCTGGTGGTTGAGTCGCTGGTGACGAGTTTTAAGTAGGAGAAGGGGGGAAATCGCGGTGGACCAGAGCATGGTACTCTATATGGCAAAAGAGGCTGTTGGCGCTGTGCTTCTTGTGGGAGGGCCGATTCTCGGGACGAGTTTGCTGGTTGGTCTTCTGGTCAGCATTTTTCAGGCAATGACGCAAATCCAGGAGCAGACGCTGAGCTTTATTCCTAAAGTCGTCGCTGTGGTTGTGGTACTTCTGGTGCTGGGTCCATGGATGCTGTCTGTTTTGACGGTATACACTTCAAATTTGTTGAAAGAATTGGCGACTTTCGGAAGACTTTAATCGATGTTCGAGATTCGATATTCGAGGTTCGAACTTTAATCGAGGTTCGAGATTCGATATTCGAGGTTCGAGTTTGAATTCGATTCTGCGAATCGAAGAACGGGATTGGACTTTTAAAGTTCTAAATTTTGTGCGAACTCAGTTCGCTTCGATTCGAAACACGAACTACGAACCTCGAACTTTAATCGATGTTCGAGATTTGATATTCGAGGTTCGAGTTTGAATTCGATTCTGCGAAGCGAAGAACGGAATTGGACTTTTAAATTCTGGATTTTGTGCGGACTCTGTTCGCTTCGATTCGAAACACGAACTACGAACCTCGAACTTTAATCGATGTTCGAGATTTGATATTCGAGGTTCGAGTTTGAATTCGATTCTACGAATCGAAGAACGGGATTG
>JBAQLX010000170.1:0-1660 GCA_049302315.1 Desulfosporosinus sp. | reverse complement strand
TCCGACTGAATGGGGGTTGTTTGCCCAGAATTTCAATGCAGAAACACTGCCGATCATTAAGCCTATTGAAATAGTATCTTTGAAAGAATTGTATGCGGGCAATAACGAAAAAGTCAAAGATTTGAAGGATAAGAAAAGAATACTTGTAATCTACGGTCAAAGCTTGCCTGTCAACGAAAAAGAAAGACAGATCATTGAGAGCTTCGCCTCAAAATATAACTGCGTGATTGCGGTTGAGAGTATTTCAAACATGAAGTGCAGGGGGTCTATTGAAACTTATTTGATTTCTCAGGCACTGACTAAAGAGACTTTTAAAGAATATGCGCCGGAATTGGTCATATCTGTAAATGGAAACTATGTGTCCAAGATAAAAAATTTGCTTAAAGGCTGTTCTGTCAGTTTTGAACATTGGACGGTAAATGAAGAAGGTACTGTTGTCGATCAATTTGAGAAACTGACCAGTGTGTTTGAATGCTCGCCGATGGAATTTTTCGCATACTTTGACACAAATAGCGGCGAACATATTGGAAGGAATGAATATCTGGAATTTTGGGAGTCTCAGATCGACAGCCTTGATAAGCCGGACTTTCCGTATTGCAACAATTATGCGATGCAGGAGTTTTTAAAGAGAATGCCGCATAATTCTTTGTTGCATCTCGGAAATGGAATGGCCGTACACCTCGCTCAGCATTTCCCGTCAGATGAAAGTATCGTATCATATTGCCATAGCGGAACTACGACCATAGATGGATCTCTTTCCACCTTTATCGGACAGGCGGCAGTAAGTACAAAGCCGTGCTTTATGTTTATGGGTGACTTGAGTTTCTTTTATGATATGAATGCCCTATGGAATAGATATGTGGGAAAGAATGTTCGAATTTTGCTCAGCAACAACGAGGGAGGAGAGACTTTCCACTGGAATATCGCCAGAGATATAGACAGTGTAAACCTTCATACTGCTGCCGAGCATTTTGCTGTTGCAAAGGGATGGGTGGAGTCCAGAGGAAATAAATATCTGTCTGCCCATAACAAAGAAGAGTTTGATGCATTGCTGCCGGAATTCATGTCTAAGGACACCGACGGACCGATATTCTTCGAGGTATTCACTAAAAAGGACACTGATGCGCGAATTTTGCTGGATTACTATGAAAAATGCCGGAAGAAGTTGACGAAATTTCGCGACTAAAAGCATATTTTCAAATATTAAATGCAGCAATGCTATAGGAGATAAAAGTATGAAGAGAGTATTGATGTTGAACGCGAGTCACAATGATTGGCGTGCTATAAAGGCACTTAAGGAATTGGGCTATTATGTAATAACAACAGGTAACAGGCCCAATCTTAGCGGGCATAAGCTGGCGGACGAGTATATCTGTGAGGACTATTCTGATAAGGAAAAAATTTTAAAGTTGGCGGGAAGGCTAAAGTTGGACGCTATATGTGCTAGTTGTAATGATTTTGGGGTGTTAACGGCAGCGTATGTGGCTGAAAAGCTGGACCTGCCTGGACACGATACATATGAAAATGCGCAGATTCTACATCATAAGGATAGATTTAAGGATTTTGCTCGTGAGCACGGCATAAGAACTCCGCTTGCGGAGAGCTTCGATGATGTTGATGCGGCAACAGAATGGGTAAAAAATGCCAAATACCCGATAAT
>JBAQLX010000169.1:0-2630 GCA_049302315.1 Desulfosporosinus sp. | reverse complement strand
CAAAATAGCCAACTTTTCTACTCCTCCAGCTATCAAAAGCCCAAGTTGCGCCGGACCAAGACAATAATATGCTGGGACCAGTACTTCACCTACGCACATCTTTTCTCCCACTGGCAAAACACTCTGTCCAAGCTCAGGAGCTGTTAGGATACGTAATTTACCTGCTTCGTCAAATTCCACATTTTCAATCTGGATAACCGTGTCATATTCATCCGGTATCCCAACTCCGGTATTGCAAAACACATACTCAATCCCATTTCGCCAATGATCGGTATTATCAATACTTCCTTTTAGGCTTGCGTATTTTATGGCAATACCATCCAGCCTGCTGGAAGGACTGTTGGGCAGAGTATTTTCCGCCCTTGTTTCCAGTGCCGTTACTCTTCCCAAAGCCTCTCGTACCGGGATGATTTCCACACGAGGCTGAAAAATGGAACGCTCGAGAATACGCCGTAATGTTTCTTCCCGTGGTATACGTGGATGTTTACTTTTACTATTACTCATTTTTTCATATCCTCTCAATCGCTCAACCCTTACTAAACATGTATAATCAAGCCTCTTAGGTTTTTGAACGTATTCACGGATAGAGAAGGGCCTAAATTTACTATGATAATAAGAAGTATTTCCTTTCGCCATAGCCAGAGGATTTGATATCCATATTATTTCTTAACCTCATTAATCTGTTCGGTGGTAATCTGGTAGTTTTGGAAAAGTACATAGAATTCTTTCATTTTGCTTGCAAAATACGTATTAAATTCCGACTCATTGTTATAGAGTTTTCCTTCTAACCAGACTAACCCCATCAAAGCTGTAATTCCATCGAGACTAGCGTAACTTGGTTGCAGATATACTTTATTATTCTTGACAGCATTAATTTCTTTCCAAGCAGTATCTGCCTTAATCTGATCCTTTGCTTTTTGCGTGCGCACAATAATCACTTCCGGGTTCCACTGTAGGATTTGCTCCATTGAGATAGCCAGACTTTCGTTTGTTTGAGCTCCTGTTAATCCTTTAGCCACATTATCTCCGCCGGCGTTTTCCACGATGGAAGCCATAATGGTCTGGGAGCCGGGAGTCGTCAAAATATCGCTGGCACCTGCAAAAAACACCTTAATTCTCTTATCAGCGGGGATTTCATCGGCTTTGCTTTTTACTTCATCAATAGTTTTATGCCAATAATCCGCGAGTTTATCGGCTTCAGTCTCATTGCCAACAATTTTTCCGATCAGGCGCATGCTTGCTTCATAGTCTGCCATCGTATCTTTGGATACAGCCACAACCGGCCGCTTTAGTGTGGTTGCCAAACTTTCAATATTTGGATCTTTGGTTAAGGTAATAACGACATCCGGAGCGAGTTGCAATAATTGTTCCAGATCCAGTCCTTTGAAAAAGACACCGGTTGTGGGTAATTTACTCAGTTTTTCACGATCAGCATCCGAGTATACTTTGTCTGAATCTTTTCCCAAATATCTCTTATCGAACACTGTATCTTTACTAATCACCTTGTCGGGAGCTAATCTGTATAGAATGTAGGAAGGGATCGGGTGCAATGCAAGTATGCGTTTAACATCGCCTGGCATGGTTACATTTCTTCCCGCCAAATCCTGAATCACCACCTGCGACGCTGTCTGACTATTCGACTGAAGGCCAGTATTCTCTTTTTCAGCTTGTTTTGGAGTAAATCCGCTGCATCCATTAATAAGTAACGTAATCACTATCAATAATACTAAGGATACATTTCTTACAAAGTTATTATTCATAATACGCATTGTGATCCTCCCCTTAAATTAATAATATTTTGGACACTTTTGCATAGTTGTTCTCTGCCGAAATTCTATTTAACATAAAGTTGATTACTTGGCATTATATTTTCTAGTCTCAGCAGCTTATTTCCTGATATCGTTGTTGTATTTGGAGAATTAGTAATCCATAGTAATTCCTGCTTCATTAAGGAATTTTGCAGAAACTTCCATAGTATTACCAAACTCCATCTTATTACTGTACTCTATTGTACCTGGCAAATACCAATTTTTCTTGTATGCAGGAGCCCTATTAACATGTACTCCTCCTGCTCTATTCCCGCCACCTGCCATCACCCAAATAGGAATATCATCGTAACTCCATCCTGCCGCAGGTTTTATATCTATATTTCTCAAAACTAATCGCATAATTGATATTATCCTTGCTCCTTCCATTGCAGAGCAACGAGGATGGTTTTCCATCGGAATCCCTTTGTATGGAAAAAACCGGCTTACATATATGCTCTTAAGATTATTAAACTGTTTAATGTAAAATATAAAATCTACATAATCTTTCCATCTAGTCGGGCTTGAGCTTAGACCTGCCAACAAACCACTACCCAGCTCTAAACCAACATCACTTATCATTTCAGCTAATCTCTTTTTAGCTTCTATACTGTCACCTGGCTTTAACTCTTTAAACAAATCTTTGTTAATCGTTTCGAAAGAACATCCAATACGTCTTACCCCTAATTTTTTCAGCTCTATCATCGATTCCCGGGATAGTGCGGCACCACAATTTACATCTATGACTGCTTGAGATTTACCCTTAGACCTAATGGCTTCTACAATTTCAACCATTTCTTTCCCATCACTGCCTAATGTCGTACC
>JBAQLX010000168.1:0-3907 GCA_049302315.1 Desulfosporosinus sp. | reverse complement strand
CCTTAGACGCAGGGGCTGATGATTTTGAAATAGATGAGGGAGGGTATGTTGTATTCACCGCTCCTGAAGCTTTGGAGAGTGTACGTCAGGCTCTGCTGGATCAAAAGATCTCGGTTATAGAAGCTGTGCTCAGCCCGATTCCCCAAAATACCATCGAAATAACTGACGCAGAGCTGGCGCGGAAGCTTGTCCGCCTGATGGATACTTTGGAAGACCATGATGATTCCCAAGGGGTGTATTCTAATTTTGAATTGACGGATGCTTTTGCGGACGAAGATTTTTAAGCGAAACAAATATTTAACAGCATAAAGATTAATTTATGCCCTCCTGGCAAGACTAGATCTAAAAGAAAAGGTCAGGAGGGTTTTAATTATGCCCAGATATATTGTAATGAGTCTGGTTCTAATTATCGGATTGGGAATTGGCAGCATTGTACCGGCAGCAACGTCTTGGTGGTACGATATACATCGTACCGGTAGTGCTTTGAATTCTATCAACGCAGAAACAGCTTCAACAAATGATGCCTCGGCTCTGGTTACCTATCATTTTGGGTTGGAGCAAGGGATTCTATCCGTAATCGAAGGAATCCCGGGAGCTAGCGGCAGGGTCGTTGTGACAGGATTAAATGTTCAGGCTTGGCCAAAGGAGATGTTGGATATCGCGCCCAAGGTCGAGTTCTATTCCCTTGATGAAGTTCAGTCGTTTATTGATACTGTCAACGAACCTCTGTGGCGGGAGTAGAAAGGTATTTAGAAGAAAGGAACTCGTCCGTCTTCTGTCGAAAGCTATCATGTTGAAAGGAAGACGATGGATGATTATTTTGGGAATTGACCCTGGAACGGCGATTATGGGGTATGGTTTAATTGAACAAAAAGGAAATCACTTAAGTGCGCTCGCCTATTCATGCTGGCGTACACCGGCTCACACACCATTAGCAGAGCGTTTGTTAATGTTATATGAACAAATTGTGCCGTTTCTTCGGGAACATCCTCCGGATCACATGGCAGTAGAAGAGCTTTTCTTTAACAGCAACACCAAGACTGCCTTGGCTGTCGGGCATGCGCGGGGCATTGTTTTATTGGCTGGTGCCCAACAAGGCATTCCTGTTTATGAATATACCCCGTTGCAGGTTAAACAAGCGGTTGTGGGATATGGAAAGGCCGAGAAACAACAAGTTCAGCAAATGGTTAAAGGATTATTAGGACTGGATGAAACTCCCAAACCAGACGATACGGCAGATGCTTTAGCCGTTGCGATCTGTCATGCTCATAGCTATGCTTTAGACCGGAGAATGGAGGAATTCCGATGATCGGAATGTTGCGAGGTAAGGTGTGGGAAATCCAAGCGGAGCGTTTGGTGCTTGATGTACGTGGAGTTGGATACTTACTTACTGTGCCTTATGGACTCTTGGCTCAGTCTTGTCCGGGGCAAGAACTTATCGTGTACACCCATGTGATTATGCGCGAAGATGATATATCCCTTTATGGATTTTCCTCCTTGGAAGAAAAACAACTCTTTCTGGAAATGTTGAGTGTATCAGGCATTGGCCCTAAAGCAGCTATATCACTACTTTCAACCTTTGGTGCAATTCAGATTGAGAGTGCAATTATAAGTGAAAATCTTCATTTATTAACCAAAGTGCCAGGCATTGGGAAGAAAACAGCCCAACGTCTAATTTTGGAACTAAAAGAAAAATTCAAAGGACGCGTTGATCTTCCATCTGTTGGGGAATCGTTCTCGACCCCATCTCCCCTTATGCACTCAGAAGCATTACAAACATTACTGGCGCTTGGCTTTGGTTTGGACGAAGCAAGGCAGGCTCTTGGTCAGGTTCTGAAAGATAGTGGGGATTTAACGACAGAAGAGCAGATCAAAAAGGCCCTGCGAACGCTGGCTGGGTAACCAAAACCCCTCTGCGGAAGTCGGTAGAAGGGTTTGTGCTTTGATTACTTGGTGCTTGTGGCTATATCTGCATGGATTTGGGGTGATTATATTATGGGCTATATTCAAAAAGGAACCCTATCCTTCCGTAAAACCAATGTCGCATTATTTTTTGCCGGTTTCAGCACGTTTGCTATCATGTACAGTACACAACCCTTGTTACCGGAGTTTTCCCGGGAGTTTCACATCTCGCCCGCTGTAGCAAGCCTGTCCCTTTCGCTGACGACGATTGCCTTGGCTGTCAGCCTCTTATTTTTCGGTTCCCTGTCTGAAGTCAAAGGGCGTAAACCGCTCATGATATTTTCTCTTATGGCTACATCCCTCCTGGCAGTTCTAATTGCTTTCGTCCCCAACTATCATTTTCTACTATTCTTTCGTGTCCTTCAGGGGGTCGTCCTGGCAGGCTTACCCGCTGTGGCGATGGCTTACCTCTCTGAAGAGATTGAACCCGCCAGCTTGGGAATAGCGATGGGAATCTATATCAGCGGGAACTCGGTCGGTGGGATGAGCGGACGGATTATTATTGGGATGCTTACTGATTATTTTAATTGGCGGGTAGCCTTGGGCAGCATTGGTATTTTAAGTTTCCTGGCGGGCATGCTGTTTTGGTACTTACTACCGGAGTCGAAACACTTTCAACCGCGCTCGTTGGAGATTGGAAAATTACTGAGATCTATGGCTAACCATCTTAGGGACCCGGGGTTACTTTGCCTATATGGCATTAGCTTCTTATTCTGTGGCAGTTTTGTCACCCTCTTTAACTATATCGGCTATCAATTGCTTGCTCCGCCCTATTCGCTCAGTCAAGCGATCATTGGCTGGATTTTCGTGGTCTATACCGTAGGGACTTTTAGCTCGACTTGGATGGGCCGCTTGGCAGACATTCATGGTCGTCGCCGAATGCTCTGGGTCGCTCTGCTCATCATGGCCTCCGGCGCAGGCATTACCTTAAGCACTCTGTTAGCGCTCAAATTCCTAGGTATCGCAATTTTTACCTTTGGCTTTTTTGGCGCTCATTCGCTTGCCAGCAGTTGGGTTGGACACCGGGCCCTGCATGACAAAGCGCAAGCTTCGTCTCTTTATCTTTTCTTCTTCTATGCAGGTTCGAGCTTTGGCGGAACAAGTGGTGGTACCCTTTGGTTGGCGTTTGGCTGGGGTGGCGTAATTGGTATGATCTTAGGTTTCCTGTTACTAGCTCTTTTCCTGTCCATTCGCCTGAACTCGATTGCGCCAAGTATTAATCGGTAAAACCGGCATCAGAACCATCATGGGGAAATAATACTGATAATGTGCCTGTCAGTCCATAAACTGATGAAGATGGAGGTGTAGTTTGTTAATATCAATCTTGACTGGTTAATATTAATAAATTACACTTCGATTGAGCGTATGAGGAGATTGCTTTTGAAAGGCTGTAATCGAAATGTTTAATATGGATAGATTTCGAAAACAATTGGACTTTATAATTGAAATTGACAAAGTGAAACGAGTACTAAGAAACACGGTTCTGATGGATTCTTCTCGAAGAGAAAACGATGCCGAACATATGTGGCATATGGCAGTTGGAGCGATGGTACTTTCGGAATATTCAGATAGTAAAGAGCCGGATATGTTAAAGGTCTTAAAGATTATTATGCTGCATGACGTTATAGAAATTTATGCCGGTGATACTTTAGCTTATGATGTCCAAGGCCACTTGGATAAAGCGGAACGGGAAAGTAAAGCAACTGAAAGGATTTTCAGTATGCTTCCAGAAGATCAGGAAATTGAATTTAGAAGTTTATGGGATGAATTTGAGGAAGGAATCACTTCTGAAGCAAAATTCGCTGGGGTTAGGGACAGTTTTATGCCTATACTCCACAATTACAAATGGTAAACAGGATAGGTAACTACATCATTAATTATTAACCTCTCCAGAAAACCAAGTAGAGGTAGCCTGTGGATATGATTATGGATAATAGCATTAAAG
>JBAQLX010000167.1:0-3438 GCA_049302315.1 Desulfosporosinus sp. | reverse complement strand
GGGTCAGCCGCCGTCTGAAACTGCTCACCAGCTTAGATTCCTCTGTGAAGCGGGAAATTGATGAGGGTCAACTGAGACCCCGCCTAGCCCAGGAGCTGGCCCGGTTGCCCCAGGGCAACGAGCAAACCAGGGTCCTAGCTTTGGTTAAACGGTATTATCTTACCAAGGACCAAACGGCCGAACTTATCGACTGGTGGCAGGAGGCCACGGAAGCTAAACGCTTGCAACTGGAGGAAAAGGGCAGCTTTCCACTGCCGCCCCAGGTTCGCCCAAAAACTACGTATGTCCATCAAGGCCCCTATAGCGCAGAGTTGCTGCAACGCTCTACCTCAAGTATCGATCAGTTGACGGTATTTTTAAGTCAGCAGCAACCGCCCTTTCGCTGGTGGCCGCACAGCGCTTACCAAACGTGGCAGAAGGCTGTGCAAGTCTTAATGGACTTTGCGCCTTCCTGGCGTTAGTGGGGGTGTTGAGGTGCGCCGTCTCTACCATGAACGTCAGCTGATCCAGGAATTTAAAAAGAGCATCGTCTTGCAACTGTGGGATTTGGAACCCGCCGAACGCTCCCGCAAGATCGATGAACTGACCACTCGGACCTTTCATATGCCCTTTTCCCGGAAAAGGACCTTAAGTCGGTCGGTGATCTACCAATGGTTTAAAGAATTTAGCGAAAGTTATGATCAGAGCCAAGTCTTACTGCCTAAACAGCGTTCGGACCGGGATGCTTTCCGGCGGCTTAGTGCTGAGCAAAAAGGCTGCTTAAAAAGCTGGCGGCAAGAAAATCCCTATCGCAGCGCCGCCCAGTTGCGCGAAGAGTTGATGGCTCATCCAGAGATGAATAAAGTTCCTGTTCCGTCGGAGTCGACAATTGTCCGCTATTTACGCTCCCAAAATTTAGACCGCCGAACCCTGTTGCAAGAAGGAACAGTGCCGGGTAAAATCCGGCTTGCCTATCAATCACCTTATCCGCAGTGGCTCTGGTTAGCGGATACCAAAGGCCCCAATTTGTATGTTGTGGATCCGGTTCAGCCCGAGCGGACCAAGCTCGCCAAACCGATTGTATTTATCGACGACTTTGCCCGTTTTATCGTAGCCGCCTGGTATGTATTTGAGGATAATGAACTTTTGGTCATGCACTTGTTTAAGGGGGCTCTTGCAGCCTATGGTATTCCGAATAGTTTATATTTGGATCGAGGTGGTCCCTATATGGGCAAGGCCTTACAGCGGGCTGCCACTTTACTGGGTTGTAAGATCATCCACACGAGGCCCAGGGACGCTTCTGCCAAAGGTAAAGCGGAAAGGGTTATGCGTTTGTTTTATGAACAACTGGATACCGAACTGGCCTTAAAGCAACCGCCACTGACTATCGAAAAGGCTAATGAATATCTGGCTGCCTTAGTCAGCCGGGACTATCATCAGAGAATTCATGAGGAAACCCACCAGACCCCTGAAGAAAGGTTCTTTCAATTCCCGGCCAAGTACCGTCGGTTTGTGTCGCAGGAAGCCCTTACCCTGATTTTTTTGCCTTGTACCCGTTCCAAGGTTTCCA
Source organism: Desulfosporosinus sp. (assembly GCA_049302315.1). Lineage (GTDB taxonomy): Bacteria > Bacillota > Desulfitobacteriia > Desulfitobacteriales > Desulfitobacteriaceae > Desulfosporosinus. The sequence continues at coordinate 1,889 of JBAQLX010000167.1, read as the reverse complement.
AAACCGGCCTGATCCATCTGAACAAGCATGAGTACCTAGTCCCGGCGATATCGCTTTACAAGCAGTGGGTGGAGGTGCGCTTTGATCTTCTGGATCAAGGAAAAGTCTATGTCTGGTGGCAGGACCGTTATTATGGCGAAGCCAATCTCTATGTAGCGATCAACGATTATGCATTGCGTCAGGAAATCCTGGCTGGATTTAAGCAAATAGCCCCGGAGCCTGAGCCATTGTCGGACAAGCTCTATGTTCCGCCGTATAACCGTCTGGAACGAAAATTAGCTGAGTACCGCCAGGAAGTGGCCGAACGAGACTTAAATGATGCTCTTGCCCAAACTTTAGCTAAAAAAGAACAAATCAGAGCGGAACTTACGCCGGTTGCTGACATTTCATCGACTTCTCTCCAAGGCACAGCTAAAGATAAAGGGGTTGAATTTGGGCTGGATAGGTGTACGCATCTGCTGAGTGTGCTCTTAAAACGATCCTTTGATGCCCAAGAACGCTTGGCGTTAGCCACCGTCTGGCGCCATTACGGCCCTTGGCAGGAAGAGTTAGTTCGCCAAACCGTAGGACGTTTGTTAGGGCAAGGCCATCCGAGCTCGGATTTGATGGGTTATTTGGATGCTCTGCGTTTGGCGGCTGGGAAAATGAGCATCGACACTTAAATATTCCGGATTGAACAAGGTTTAAACAGGCTGAACTGAACTCCGTGTGCGTGAGGCCAAGAAGTAAGAGAGGGATGAACAAACATGTACGCTGTCGAAGAATTGGTAACGAAAGCCTTTCTGGAGCATTGGGGATTGACTCACTGGCCATTCCCTAAAATTGCTCCGCCAGAGAACACTTTTCTGGATCATCGGATGGATGAGGCTCTAAATCGTTTGCAGCAATTGCTAATTACCCGTGAGGTGGGAGTGGTGGTAGGAGAAGCCGGCAGCGGCAAAAGTACCTTGATTGATATTTTTCTCAACAGGGTATCGAATACCCGCTACCGAGTTATCCATCTGCCCATCCCCCAAACCAGACCGCGGGAACTGTATCGTTCGATTGCCGCATCATTGGGAGTGAATACCTCCTGGTTTGGGGCGGATGCCCTCAAAGTCGTTGATCTCCTGACGTATTCTTATCTGGAATCCAATCGACCTAATTTGCTGCTCATCGATGAAGCCCACATCTTAACTCCCACCTGTCTCAATGAACTCAGGTTACTCACCAATGCTACCGGTAAGCAAGAAGCCGTGGTTACCTTGGTGCTCTTAGGCCAACCCGCGCTCTCTACCACCCTGAAACTACCAGCCCTGATTCCGCTGGCGCAGCGAATTGGGGCCTGGATCAATTTAGGTGGCCTAAATGAAGAGCAAACCTGCCATTATATTGATTGGCAGGTGCAAACTGCCGGTGGTCAAACCGAGATCTTTCCTTTGGCCACCCAAAAGGCCATATTTCGTCGTTCCCAGGGCATTCCCCGCATGATTAATCGGCTGGCTCTGGAAGCTCTGCATCAGGGTTGTCTGGAGGACGCCCAAGTTATTACCGAAGAATTATTTGGGCATGTGTGTAAAAATTTAGGTCCGCATTTGGCCAATTAAGCGGCCTTGTAAGAACTCTGGGGAGGTATCCGGTATGCTTGAGCCAAAGACGTCTCCTAATGGTAATCCGATAGCTTTGCAAGAGTTGGAAAAGTTTTTTATGACCACGGGTTTCTTTGACTTACTGCCTCCGGCCTTGGAGTTGGCTGGGAGTTTGGGTTATGACCAAACCGAAATAATTGAAGCGATCTGTAAAGTACATGATAAGTTCAACCAGTACCCGCCAACCAAAAACCGAACAGCTTGGTTTAGAAAGGTTTTTGAGGAGAAGTTGCACGAGGCCAGAGGAGATATCTTGGCCTA
>JBAQLX010000166.1:0-2291 GCA_049302315.1 Desulfosporosinus sp. | reverse complement strand
GCTTATAATTATTCATTAATTCAAAAGCCGGAGCAGAGATTTTGCTCCGGCTTTAATTAATGAGGCTGAAAATATGAGGGACAACAATTAGGCTGGAGAATGGGTAAAACGGAAAACAGAGAGAACGTTCCAACTAGATGAGGACCGTTCATTCTGTTTATTTTCTTGCTAATTCGCGTTATACACGTATTTTGGTAATTGGGAAGGAAGTGGGAAACTGGATTAACACGGACTCTTGCATACTACAGTCAGGTCGACATCGACCTGTGCTGATACCGGAATGGGTGATACGCCCAAGAATACTTGGGCAGTTGGATCAACTGGTACAACATTGGTAATGATATTCACAATGGCAGACGAACCTACCACAGTGCTGCCAACTACAAACAATGTGCCAACTTTAATATAATTTCCACCACTGGGAACCACGATATTTTCACAGCGAATATCCATTTCTACCGGTCCGGTGATAGGTGTATTGGTTGGAACTGGTGTCACAGTTCCGTTGAAAACGGCACTACACCCAGCGAAATCAGAGAATTCAACGGTGACACCGGTTGCCATTAAAACATTCAAGTTCGATTTCTCTTTAGGGCGACTATGGTAAAAAAGATCAAGGAGGTGTAGCGTGAGAGCTACCCTCCATTTTGCTTGATCATTTATTATTCCAGTTAAAGCGTACACAATATGACCTTTCTGGGTTCTTTCAAGGTTATTAGAGTCAGTGGCACTGTACTGATAGCCTTACACTGATGTTAGCCTCTAAAGGAAGTGGTACCGTACCGAGGAACAACTGTTGGAGTAGATCAGATAGAGTAACTTGTTGCAAGGTATTTCGAATAGTTACCGTACCAAGGTTTGTGCATGATATTACTGTAAGACTTATCTGCTTATGGGCAGCTCCCTCCTGCAGAATTCGAATTCCATCACATTGTAATGTCACTGTTATAGGGCCGGGTATATTTGTGTTTAGTGGAACAGGACTGCCACTTCCGGCTACAGAAGCGGTACACCCTCCGAAATTGTTAAATGTCCTAAATGTAATAAACGGAGTTGGGTGAAACTAGTTTTAAAAGAATACAAAAACAAAAACTAGCAGATGGGATATATGTTTATATTGCTGTTCTTTATTTTGAGCCGATAATAAGGCTCTATTTATTTTGTGGAGGGGAGATGAGGTGGATAATTGACATACATAGAATATCTAGGTATAATATGAAATATACATAGAAGTATTAGGTATAGTGGGGGGATAGAATGAATGTATCTAAAGACTTGATAGCCGCCTCTGCGACCCCTCTCATTTTGGCGATTCTTAAGGATTACGACAGTTATGGCTATGCGATTATCAAGCGCGTGAAAGAAATGTCTGAGAATCAACTAATTTGGACGGAAGGAATGTTGTATCCGATATTACATCGTCTGGAAGAACAGCAGTTAATTGAATCTTACTGGAATAAATCGGAGGCAGGACGGCAGCGTAAATATTACAGGATTAAAGAGCGTGGGTTAACCGAGTTGGAACAGCAAAAAAAACAGTGGGAAATAGTTCAAAATTCTCTTGCCAGGACCTGGAATGAAGAAAATAATTCGTAAGGAGGATCAAGATGTTTGATTTGGAGATACAGATTCATTCGTGGAGCGATCATTTAAGAGCCCATGGTAATTTGAGCGATGCCGATATTCAGGAATTGGAGCATCATTTGCGGGACGAAATCGAGGACTTAATTGCAGCCGGACTCACGCCGGATGAATCATTTTTAATTAGTGTCAAACGTTTAGGAAATGTAGATGCGATCTCACATGAGTTTGCCAAAGTAACTACCGAGAGCCTGTGGAAACATTTATTAGTAGAGCCGATAGATTCACCGGCTAAGCAGCAAAATCGGCGCGATATTACCCTAGTGGTGATTTTTGCGTTGCTAGCCGGAACACTATTCAAAATTCCCGAACTTTTTGGTTTTGGATTACTCGATCAAGACGGTGAAATTAAAATATTCTTCATTAAAAACTTTAGTTTATTTATTTTACCTTTCATAGCGGCATTTTTCTTGATCAAGAGGAAAGCAGAGTTAAAAACATGGGCAACGATACTGGGGATTTTTATCCTGGCAGCGGTGATAATCAATGTGTATCCGTCATTTGATCCTCACCATACAGAAGTTCTTACCAGCTTTCATCTTCCTTTGTTTTTGTGGTTGGTCGTCGGAGCAGCTTATATAGGCAGGGAGTGGCAAGGCAGCAAAGGGAGAATGAATTATATACGCTTCACAGGTGAAGCCGCGATCTAT
>JBAQLX010000165.1:0-1818 GCA_049302315.1 Desulfosporosinus sp. | reverse complement strand
TCAAGTATTTCTTGGTCTGCAAGAGCATCTCCTTGGTTTTTGAAAGCGTCTTAACAACGCTTAATTCGCCATGCGTAATTTCAAGGATGTTTCGCTGTAAATTATTCATACGTATCCCTGCCAAAGGCTCTTATGTATAGTTCCTTTACGCTTGCTATGGCTTGCATCCAGGTTAAGTCAGCCGTATAGCTGTTCTTCTGCTGATATCGGCTCCACAATCCTGAAAGTACCTTTGACTTTTCTATCTCTCCCATGTTATCATGTCCAGTTTCCAAGAGACGGTTATAGCTGCCTCTCTTTTCTGATGTATTTTTGAATGCCTCGGAAAACAAGCCCCAATTGATATCCTGATCTCTGAGTGTTGTCAGTATGTAGACGTCATAATAATCACGCATTCTTGTGCTGGCGGTGCTTCTTGATAAAATGGTCTCGAGCTTTTCGGCCAGAACCGTTTCAAGATTATAAGCCAGGATACTGATGCTTCTGTTTTCAAATAACAGCTTAAAAGAATATTCCACTGCTCGTGGAGTGATCTTATCACCAGTCGTAATATCTACCTTCATAACCTGTCTTGTTTTATCAAGTACAGCTTCAATAGAAACGCGGATTCCCGGATAGTCAGATTCATCCCGAATATTTTCAAACCCCTTCAGGGTCATCGTTACGCCGTCATCAACAGTGCAGGCCAATATTGCCTTCATCGCTTCCTCCAGTGCTTCCTCGGAAAACGCAATCCCTCTGATGGTTGCGTCCATATCCATTGTGGAGCGGGTATCAATGCCAACCATGGCCGCTATTAGCATACCGCCCTTCAATATGAATTTATCGCGAAAGGGAGACAGGGATATCCTCTCCAACAGCCGTTCAAGCATGAAGTTTCTTAAGATGATTTCAGCCTGCACGCTTTTTTCCTTTGATAGATTTCGCATCAGCGCCTTCAGCTGAGTTGATGTGTTCACAGTAGCACCTCCAGATAATTTCTTAAAATCTTCTCAATTCTCAAAACACCTGAATATTTCATCAACTTGTTAAGATCCTTGTCTGATCTGCGGATATATCTTTTGAGCGCATCCGATACCACTGCGGCGTCCTGGTTATTTCTGTCCCGAAGAATATCACAAATGGTTCGCTCCAGGTTGTATGTCCTGATGTCATTTCCGAAGGTGGTCTGCTTGGTACAGATGCCAAGGTCAAGCAATTCCTTTTTGATGGTATGCACAATCAGTCCATCCTGATTTAGCTTGCTGGTGTTGTATCCTGTTGGCACGGTCACGCAATAAGCGACCGGATCTCTGTCCGTTAAATCATTCAAAAATAAGGCAGTTTCATGGGAGTACACCATTTTGTTTTTCCGCAGCTGGTGGAGCAGCATTTTGTCTTCCCATACCTCCAGCGTGATATAGATGCCGTGAGCAATTCGTTCCAGCTTGCCCTGTCTGACAAATTCACTCAGGTACTCCCTATGAATGTCATGAGCATCAGCAAGCTTTGCAGTGATCACACCTTTGCTGCTCTTCATCAAAGCTTCCAGCTTCTCTGTTCCAGTCATCATATCACTTCCTTGACAATTTTGCTTTTATTATATTTAATAAAAGCAAAATTGTCAATAATGTGTTGGAAATTTTGCCTAATCGCTTAATTCCTTTTGTAATTAATGAAGCGTTAATTTGAACCCCGTTTTTTCGGCAGATTTCAATATGCTTATCAAAAACCAGAATCGTTTCAACACTATTTCTGATTATGGTTTCATTACAAACGCCATTCTCGCAAACCATTTAGCCTAGAACATCTTAACCCATTCTTCATCCAAAGTAGAGG
>JBAQLX010000164.1:0-2054 GCA_049302315.1 Desulfosporosinus sp. | reverse complement strand
GAGTTGATGAATAATATGGTCTTTGATGCCTAAATGTTTAGCCACGTCTCTTGCTGCTGCGATTTCTTTAGCGTGTTTTTGCCCATATAATAAGCTAAGGGCAAGAACATTTTCAGGACCAAATTCTCGACAAGCTAAAACTGTACAGGTTGTACTATCAATTCCGCCGCTGAGCAGAACAAGAGCTTTACGCGGGCTATCCATTACGTTCTCTCCTATTCTACAGTTTAGAAGATTCGTGACTATTTGACCTCAGGTTATTACCCATTTTTGCTTTGGAAGGCTTTCATGAAATCAACTAAAGTCTTACACCCTTCAAGACTCATGGCATTATAGACTGACGCTCGGAGACCGCCTACTGAACGGTGGCCTTTTAAACCAATCATACCTTGTTTTGCAGCCTCAGCCGCAAAGGTTTTCTCCAACTCTTCATTCGGTAAGCGGAACGTGATATTCATCAGGGAGCGACTGTCTTTGAGCGCGTGACCCCGATAAAAACCGCCGCTATTATCTATGGCATCATAAATTAGGAAAGCTTTCTCCGTATTGCGTTTTTCCGCTGCGGCCAGTCCCCCGTTGTTTTTAAGCCAGTGCAGGACCAGATTCACAATATAAACGGCAAAGCAGGGTGGGGTGTTGTAGAGGGAATCATTCTTAGCGTGAATATCATAACGCAGCATTGTGGGGATGTTGGAGGGAATTCCCTCCAATAAGTCCTTGCGAATAATAACCACGGTTACCCCGGCAGGACCGAGGTTCTTTTGTGCTCCTGCATAAATAGCCCCAAACTTGGAAACGTCAACACGACGTGACATGAAATCACTCGACATATCAGCAACCAAAGGTATGTTGCCCACATCTGGGAACGACTGCCATTCGGTACCGAAGATAGTGTTATTGGCGCAAAGATGCAAGTAGGCAGGATTGTCACTCACCTTGATTTCATCGTTTCGCGGAATGTGGTTATAATTTCCTTCCTTTGAGCTGGCAGCTACATTGGTTTTAACAAATTTGGATGCTTCCTGATAGGCTTTTTCCGCCCAAGATCCGGTTAAAACATAGTCCGCATGACTGTCTGCGGCGACTAAGTTCATGGGCACAGCTGCAAATTGAGTGCTTGCTCCGCCTTGAAGAAACAAAACCCGATAGTTTTCGGGCACATCAAGTAATTCCTTAACGAGCGCTTCGGCTCCGGAATTGATGGCTTCGTATTCTTTGGTACGATGACTAATTTCCATTATAGACATGCCCGTCCCTTTGTAATTAGTCAATTCGCTTTGCGCTTCTTCCAGAACTTCCAGGGGTAGTGTGGCTGGTCCCGCATTAAAGTTAAATACCCTCTCCATTATACGTCAATCCTCCAAATTGTAATTTATTGCACAACATATCTTGTCAATTATATCCCCTTAGCTTGACCGTGGCAATATCAGATTTTCAATTTATATTTATGCCAATTAAATAATACAACATACAAATTTGCCCCAACAGCGGCAAATAGCCTTAGCCACTGCGAAAATGGGTTTATCTCTCTGTTTCAACATGGTGGGTCACTTCTCCAAGGCATTTATATAAGCTTTTGCACTGGCCTGGATGATATCCGTCGAGAATCCCTTCCCTACCACAAGCCGACCATTATCATAACGCAACTTGACAGTGGCCTCTCCCAAAGCCTCGCTGCTCCGAGTCACTGACTTCAGGGTATAATCTTCAAGTGTTGCCAAGTTTCCTGTTATCCTGTCAATTGTGTTAAAGAGAGCGTTCACCGGGCCATTGCCACAGGCGGCATCAGTGAGCATCTCTCCCTCTATTTCCAGAATTACGGTGGCTGTAGCCTGCCCCAGACCATTTGTCGCAATAGACATATTCTGGAGTACAATATTATTCGCTGGATTTCCCGAATCCCCCATCAAGACATAGAGATCCTGATCTAACACTTCTTTCTTCAGATCCGCCAGCTGTAAGAACCTTTGATAAACATCATCAAGTTGAGCGCCTTCTATTGAATACCCTAATTCTTCAAGCCTGTATTGAAGGGCATGTCTGCCTGATCTTGC
>JBAQLX010000163.1:0-2641 GCA_049302315.1 Desulfosporosinus sp. | reverse complement strand
GCGTTATTGAAAAATACAGGTATTTACGCATAATGCGAATAATTATGGCTATTCAAAATGAAGATCCTTCTGATGATGGGTTAGTAGCTTAGACATCAGATCGAAAACTTTTGACTGTCAAGTAATTATGATCGCAAGCTGATTCAAAAGAAAGAATGGAGCATCAGTTAAATGAATATTAGGTAGTTTAGGATTTTGTGACCTATAAGGATTATAATGCACAAAGGGTCTTAAAGCAAATTTTTCCATATTTCCATAGTAAATGTTAACTTGACAAACCTATTTCATTGAAATTGTTGTGGTTGTCTAATATACTAACTATGTTGTTTTTTGTAAGGAAATATTAAAATCATTATGGGTTATGAAAGATGGTGTTTTTATGCATTCACTTTGGCAAGGCAAGGCGCCCATTTATGAGGCGCTTGAAAAATATAAATCTATGCGGGTGGTACCGTTTGACGTACCCGGACATAAGCAAGGTAGAGGAAACCCTGAGCTAGTGAAATTTTTGGGTCAGAAATGTCTTTCAGTGGATGTGAATTCCATGAAGCCACTTGATAATCTTGTTCACCCTGTCTCCGTAATCAAGGAGGCGGAGGAGCTGGCGGCAGATGCTTTTGGGGCGCAACATGCGTTTTTCATGGTTAACGGCACCACAGCGGCTGTTCAGGCCATGATTATGAGCGTGTGCAAATATGGCGATAAAATTATCATGCCCCGCAATGTCCACAGCAGTGCCATTAATGCCCTTATTATCAGTGGAGCAATTCCTGTTTATGTTAATCCCGGCGTTAATAAACTGTTGGGGATACCCTTAGGCATGTCTGTTGCCGAGGTAAAAAAAGCCATCGAGGAAAATCCGGAGGCCAAAGCAATTTTCGTTAATAACCCTACGTACTATGGTATTTGTTCCGATTTAAGGACCATCACGGAGCTTGCTCATCGCCAGAACATGTATGTCCTTGTGGATGAGGCGCATGGAACGCACTTCTCCTTCGGCGCCAATATGCCCGTTAGTGCGATGGCCGCAGGAGCAGATATGGCGGCAGTCAGCATGCATAAAACAGGCGGCTCGCTGACTCAAAGTTCCTTTTTGCTGAAAAGTGGTCGTCTTGGCACAGGTCATGTGCGGCAAACGATTAACCTGACCCAGACCACCAGCGGCTCCTATTTACTGTTGTCTTCTCTGGATATTTCCAGACGCAACCTTGCTTTGAACGGCAAAAGCATCTTCCAAAAAGTCTCTGCTCTTGCCCACTATGCGCGGCAGGAAATCAACAAAATCGGCGGATACTACGCTTTTTCCACGGAGCTTATTAATGGGGACTCGGTGTTTGATTTTGACCACACTAAGCTTTCCGTCTATACTAGAGAAATAGGGCTGGCAGGAATTGAGGTTTATGACATTCTCCGTGATGATTACGGAATCCAGATTGAGTTGGGTGATATAGGCAATATCCTGGCCATTATCTCCGTAGGGGATCGCGAGCTGGCCTTGGAACGGCTGGTGTCTTCTCTATCTGAAATAAAAAGACTCCATATGAAGGATAAAGTAGGAATGTTTGATCATGAGTACATTATTCCAGATGTGGTGATGACGCCTCAGCAAGCTTTCTATTCCGCTCAGCGCCCTGTCGCCATCGCAGACAGTACAGGGTATATCTGCGGAGAATTTGTCATGTCTTACCCGCCCGGGATTCCCATTTTGGCTCCGGGAGAACGGATAACCGGGGAAATCATTGATTATATTACCTATTCCAAGGTTAAGGGCTGTCTCCTGACAGGGACAGAAGATATGTCCGTCGAAAATATCAGAATAGTGGAGGAATAAAATGGAACTATGGTATACAGAACAGCACACAGACAACGTTCGATTTTCTATCAAGGTGGATAAGCCTCTTTATTCGGGGCAGAGTGAATTCCAAAGGATTGACGTGTTTAACTCTCAGGAATTCGGTAATTGTTTGACTCTGGACGGTTTAATAATGGTTACTGAAAAGGACGAATTTATTTATCATGATATGATTGTTCATGTGCCTATGGCGACCAATCCTAAGATAAAGAATGTTTTGGTGATTGGCGCAGGGGACGGCGGAACAGTTAGAGAACTGACGCGCTACAGCGCCATTGAACACATCGACATGGTGGAAATTGATCAAATGGTTGTGGATGTATGCCGGGAATATTTGCCCCAGACCGCTTGCAAGCTGGATGACCCAAGAGTGCAGTTGTATTTTGAGGACGGACTGAGATTCGTCCGCTCCAAGGAAACCGTCTATGATCTGATTATAGTTGATTCCACCGATCCTTTCGGACCGGGAGAGGGGCTGTTTACAAGGGAATTTTACGGTAATTGCTTTAAGGCGCTGAAGGAAGAAGGCATTCTCGTCAATCAGCACGAAAGTCCCTATTATGAGGATGATGCTAAGTCCATGCAAAGAGCACACCGGCGGATCAAAGAATTTTTTCCGGTTTGCATGGTTTATCAGGCGCACATTCCAACCTATCCGTCGGGTCACTGGCTGTTTGGTTTTGCCTCAAAAACGTACGATCCCCTGACCGATATAGACGAGCAAGCGTGGAACAGTCTGGGGCTGAAAACAAAGTATTACAATACTGAAATTCATAAAGGGAGCTTTGC
>JBAQLX010000162.1:0-2529 GCA_049302315.1 Desulfosporosinus sp. | reverse complement strand
TGCTGCCTTTTCTCCCTGCAACGTGGTCGAATACCATGCTAATCTGTTCAATTCTTCGACCTGTTTTGGCGATAGTCGTATCATCCAGAATAAAAGCGGACTTGTCATCCACTTCGTTCGTAGGATTCACCAATCGTTGAAACTGTTTGGCCATAACAGGAAGTAGGGCTCTCCATGGCATTTTTTCATTGTTTTTCAGGCGATAGATAGAGTCTTTTTTCATAGTGGTGACCTTTTTGAATTCGCTTTGGTATAAAGCATGGACACTTTTCAATAACATTAGGGGTAACATCAACCCTGCATTTCGGTCGCGAAATGCAGGTATTATGCCTTAATTAATCTACGTCGTCAATGGTTGTGATCTTTTACTTTGCTTCAGAATAGCTTATCGGCTTGCTCAAAGAATGGGGAATAGGAGGAAATTCAATAAACGAACTCGCTTCTCATATGGGAATGCAGCTAGGAAGATTGTCCGCTGGGGGATATATACCATGCAGCATTTCGAAGGTTTATAGTAAAAAGTAAGATCGAGATGCGATTCTTGAGCCAAATTTTTGTTGTATTCGGGAAGTGATTTCTTGCCCAAAGATGTCTTTTTTTGGTCTTGTCAAAAAGAAAGGGGATTAATCGTATGTCTAGAGAAAAATCCGATTGGGAAAAATCAGTAGAATTTCACGGGCATGAATGTCCAGGGCTTGCGATCGGTTACAAAGCCTGTGAGGCAGCGAAGATAAAGATGAGTATTCAGTTTTCTTCTGATGAAGAAATCGTGTGTGTAACCGAAAACGATGCATGTGGAGTCGATGCCGTTCAGGTGATCACAGGCTGTACCTTTGGGAAAGGGAACCTTTTGTATAAAGGCACTGGCAAAATGGCCTTCAGCTTTTATAACAGGGCCAATGGTGAAAGCCTGAGAATGATAACAAAACCATCAAAAGAGGAAATGGACCGCCGGCAGCGTCAGGAATACATACTGAACGCACTTGTCGATCAATTATTTAATTTCTCAAAGCCGACGTTTGAGCTTCCCGAAAAGGCAAGAATATTTACCACAGTAGAATGCGACTTATGCGGTGAGGGTGCTCCGGAGCATAAGATTAGAATTAATGACGGAAAAAAAGTATGCCTGGACTGCTTCAAAGACTATTCAAGAGGAGGGGAAAGGAATGGATATTCAATACTTGAGAGGAAAATATTTTAGCCGGCAAAACTCTTCAGGAAGATGAACTTGACAGTGAACTCGTTCAACTAAAGTTTGTATTTTGCCGATGGGAAGATAAAACTCTTTGATGCTTCTGAACTTATAAAAAAGGGAGATCAGAAGGTAGGAACGACCTCATGTATCTTCTCAACCTACTGGAATGTATTGAGAAAGCTTACTATATTCCAAGGATTGTTCAGACGACTAATAAGAGGTCCTTTCTGAAAACCAATATGTGGTTTTCCTATAGTTAATGTATTTCAATTCCTTGATTCGTATTATCATATATGATAACATAATTGTTAGATAGAACATATACTAGGAATAGGGGTGTATCATGGATTGGCAAGTGGAATATTATAAAAAGAAAATGGAGATATTCCCGTGCTGGATTTTCTACTATTGTTGGAAGCAAAAATGAGGGCAAAAATCTTTAGCGAGATAGAGCTGCTGGAAAAGTATGGTCCGGAATTAAGAGAACCTTATGTCAAGCCGATAAAAGGCAAAGGTCTTTTTGAACTGAGAATAAAATTTGCGTCGGACATCAGCCGGATATTTTATTTCATATGCTCCCAGAAGACTTTTGTGTTGTTTCATGGTTTCACTAAAAAAAACCAAAAGACGCCGCAAAGAGAACTTGAACGGGCATTGCGTTATATTGCGTTATAAAGAAGATTATGAAAGAAGGTGTTATAATGAGTAAAGCAGGAGCAAAGTTTTCCGAAGTGAAAGAGCTCTTAATGAAGGACGAAGAATTCAAAGCCGAATATGAAAAGCTGAAGCCGCGCTATGATTTGATTTCACAAATTATTGAAGCACGAACCAGCCAAAGTATTACCCAAGAAGAACTGGCCCTTCGGGTTGGTACCCAGAAATCCAATATCAGCCGCTTGGAAAGCGGAACGTATAATCCATCCTTGGATTTTCTGTCGAAGGTTGCCCGCTCCCTTGGGAAAGAGGTACAGGTTATTTTGAAATAACTATTGTATATAGTCATAAGATGCAAATGATAGCGGCAGATGGAGGGCCGCACCATTTCGCAAATCAATAATTCCGCGTATTAAATCGAGTCTTATCTGGCAGCGCAGGATTCGCAGGAGGAGATTATCGAGGAGAATCATAGCTGCACTATTCCTGACACTCCGCACGACTAAAGTCGGCGGGTTCTTAAGTACGAAGACTTCCGATATACTCTCGCCAGCAGGCATAATATTCCATCTACAGGGTACAACATATAAAGACTGGTCTATTTCCCTAAGACTTTACTACCAAGCAGCCCATCGGCCACATTAGCGGTAGTATAACGCCCGTATCAAGACGCTTTTTGT
>JBAQLX010000161.1:0-3266 GCA_049302315.1 Desulfosporosinus sp. | reverse complement strand
GAAAATATCCCATTGAATGTAATGCGAAATGCAATATTTGCTGTATTCTCGATCTACACAGGCCATGAAATAGTATGCATAACGCTTAAACAAGATTACGAAAGTAAAACCTACCGTTTGTTTGTCTAATAAAGCTTCGAATAACAGACCCTCGCCCTTTTTAATAATGTCCAGCATAATATTAAAGGTTTCTAGTGGACGCGTAACCTTACCGCTAATGCAGAAGTAAATCTCTCTAAAATGCTCTAGCTTCTGTTCCGAGATCGTATTCTTGTCGTAGCATTGAACTTTTATTGCTTTCTCGGCTTTTTTTATAGCAGCCCGATGACCCTTACGCATGCCTGCCCACAGTTGTTCTAGACCGCCAACCAAGGGCAGAACACACGAATACAGCGAGGTGTCAAGAAAGCCCTTTCGCGCAAGACGGGGTTGTGACGTCGGTTTAGAGAAGTACGCAGGGTAATGAGTGTTTTCTCTAACCCAGTACCTCTTGATCTGATGCAAAGATGCTATTTGGTCAATGGTATTCCATATCAGCTGTTCTGTTGCTTGCCGAACCTTCTTTCCAGCATTTTGGTCAATCACAAAGAGGGGGCAAGGACCACCACTAAAAGTGAACTCGTTGAAAGAACCACTTTCATCCGATCGGCCTTCTGCTAAAAGGGGAATGATCGCCAAGATGTGATCGTTTTCATCCACAATCATAAAACTACAGTTTTCCGCCAATACATGAAAGCGACTAACTTTACAATAATTCACCCACGTAGAAGTATGCCAAAACCAAGCCTCATCCTGTTCGGCACAAAAGCTATTCCATTTAGGCTCTGCTTCCGGAGTTAATGCAACTATCCTAATGATATTCACTCCTTTACCTTAGGGAGAAAACAAAAACCTAAACTAATTCAGACCGATTTTCCCATACTTTAACAAAGGCTTTTACTACGTCATCCAAGTCTTGCTTGGTCATAGGAGGACGTATTAATTCGTGGGTAACTAGTTCTGTCTCATGCTTTCTCTCACAAACAGGACATAATCCTTGTTGGTAATTGATTACCCCTTTATACATGGAACAGCGGAAGGGACAACCTCCTTCCCCATAGCCAATTAACTCCTGAAATATTGGCTGTAGGTAAAGTGGTTTCACATATCCACATCCTATTTTTACCCCTTCACGTTCCCGAAGCTCAATAGGAGGCAATTCCGCTCTCACTGCGTCAATAAAGATATCTCTGGAAACCCCAGCGATATCTTTATTAAATTCGAGTGGATGGACATAAAAAGCATGTTCACTATCTGGCCGCGTTTTGGCAACTTCCAAGCATGGAATCAGCTTAAATTGTTCCGCTAAGTAATGAACATTGTTTTGGCGCTGAACCAAAAGAGGTTTGAGTTTTTTCAACTGCTCTCTACAAACGGCAGCCTCAAGTTCGGTCATTCGAAAATTAAATCCAATCATATTTACGAGGGTACTATAGCCTTTAGCACCAACTACTGCCTCAGCATGGTTACGGATCAACCGCATTCTCTCTGCCAATTCATCATTATTTGTAACAATGATGCCGCCTTCACCAGAGTGGATATGCTTATGATAGTTCAGAGAATATATACCAATATCGCCTAAAGTTCCAGTGTATTTCCCCTTGTACTGTGCGCATGGAGCTTGCGCTGAGTCCTCTATAACTATTAAATTGTGCTTTGCAGCAATCCGATTAATATTGTCGGCGTCATATGGTTGTCCAAAAATGTCTACTACAATTATAGCCTTAGTACGCGGTGTAATTTTTTCCTCAACCGATTTCGGATCAAGGCAATAATATTTCTCTTCGATATCAGCAAAAACAGGTATAGCATTATATATTAATGGTGCAGTAGCAGAGGCTGACATGGTATAAGGCGACACGATTACTTCATCACCAGGTCCAATCCCGGCGGCACCAACGGCACAATACAAGCCCGATGTGGCTGAATTAACTGAAATAGCATGTTTTACACCAAAAAAAGCTGCCCACTCATTTTCTAATGCCCTAACCTGAGGACCACCATAAAAGTCTTGATGCCACACTCCCAAAAACTGCGATAAAATGCCGGACTGAATCACCTTGGTTACTGCTTGCTCTTCCTCATGCCCCATCGTTTTATAGGCGGGAAACAGGTTTTCTCTGACTTTGCTACCGCCATTAATGGCTAGTTTCACCATAAGAACTCCTCCATCCAGTAGACATTCGCAATCGCATTTTGGTGTAAATATCAAACGCGCAAAAGAATTTCTGTTACAATTGCCCACTCTATTAATCCTAAATTCTATCCCTTTAATCCACTACAAAGCAACATCAAATTACGCTTTAACAGCGGTTCGGCAGAGGGAGGATAATATTTGCACCAGCGGGCTCCCGTGGAAACGAAATAATATTAATACTCACTGCGATCATCTCCTGACAATAACAGGCAAACTTGCAAAACGTAAAAGGCATCGTTGAACGAACATAAGCAAGGATTACCAAATTCCAAGAAATCATATATGTTCTGTACCGCATGTGACATAGCCTGATCCATGGCTGTGCGATGTGTAGACTTTATTACCATGTTGCGATAACCTGTGAAGACAGGATTATCTTGTACTTTATACTCTTCGATAACAAAGCCACCATCGATCATACGGATCCGTTTTCTTTCAAATAATAAGTCCATTTCGAATATTGTAAACGCCCGACAATTAACATGCTGAATTGTAAACGTCTTATCGCCTTGGAGGATGAGGGCCGCAGACACACTTGGCTCATTAGGATAATAGTCATACATGGAACTAATAACTTGACCTACTTGAATATCCCCCAGCAGATAGCGTAATAAATCAATCATATGAGATCCGTTATGTAGAATTCCTTTCCCATAATAGCCTGTTCCTGTCAGATATTCACCATAACATCCGTTACGAATCTCCTGACGAATACGAGAAAAATCAGGCACAAACCGTCGGGAATAGTTTACAATACCTGGAATACTTCTTTGCTTATATAATTCCAGTATTTTCTCTGAATGAACTAAAGTTGCCGTTAGCGGTTTCTCAGCAAATACCAGCCGAACAGGGAATCGCGCGACTTCCGTAAGTGTAGCATAATGGTATTCATCCGATACAGCAATACTGACTACATCAATCCGCTCAACCGCAAAGGCATCCTCCAGCTTCGAGAAAGCCTGACCACCCCAAACAAAGCAGGCCCTACTAGCTTTCTTTATGTCAACATCAACGAACCCAACTACATGAA
>JBAQLX010000160.1:0-2008 GCA_049302315.1 Desulfosporosinus sp. | reverse complement strand
GGAAATAGCTGATCCTCGATAAACATTCCGGCCGCCCCGGCTTTTTCAAATTCCCGTACCGTTCTCATCACGTTAATGACCCCGCCGTGACCGGTATCCCCGTCTACAAAAAGGGGAAGGTCTGCGGCTTCCGCAATGTTTTTCGCATGCGTTGCCATTTCGATAAGTGTAATTAGGGAAAGGTCCGGTTTTCCAAGCAGCGTTGCCGTTGTCGGATAACCGCCGAGTGCCATGGCTTTAAACCCGGTAAGTTCAATAAGCTTGGCGGCAATTGCATCATGGGCCACCGGCATGACGAGAATCTCTTCATCCTGGATTAGTTTTTTCAATAGACTTGTTTTTCTCATGCTTGTTCTTCCCCTATCTTTTCTCTGGTATATTTGACGAGTCCGCCCGCATTAATTAATTCACTAATAAAAGGCGGGTAAGGAACAGGCTTGAAGATTAAATCAGCTGTGACATTTTTGATCAGTCCTGAAGATAGATCAATCTCCAGGTAATCTCCCTCTTTCGTTAGGTCGATCATTTCACGACAATCAACCAAGGGCAGTCCAATATTTAAAGCATTTCGAAAGAATATCCGCGCAAAGCTCTTGGCAATTACACACGAGATACCTACCCCCATGATTGCCATGGGAGCTATTTCGCGGGAGGAGCCACACCCGAAGTTAGTCTCCGCTACTATGATATCTCCAGGCTGTACCCGGCCTGCAAAATCAGGATCGATATTTTCCATGCAGTGTTTTCCCAATTCTACCGCATCTGATAAATTTGCATAACGGGCCGGAATTATAGCATCCGTATCAATATCGGCCCCAAATTTCCGTACTCTTCCTTTAATCATCACCCATCACCTCTTTGGGGTCAATAAGTCTCCCTGTAACGGCAGTAGCAGCAGCAACTGCAGGATTTACCAAGTAAACTTCGGAACGGGGGTCACCCATACGGCCCTGAAAATTCCGATTTGTTGTTGAAACACACCGTTCTCCTGCCGCCAAAATTCCCATGTGCCCTCCAACGCATGGACCACAGGTGGGAGGGCTGACAAGAGCGCCTGCTTTGATAAAAGTTTCTATGTAACCGGCGCGAAGCGCGTCCAAGTAAACTTTTTGAGAACCGGGAATAATAATACACCGTACGTCTTTAGAAACCTTTCTGTCCTGCAAAACAAGGTGAGCATAGTAGAGATCCTCCAACCTGCCGTTAGTACAACTTCCAATTACCACTTGGTCAACTTCTATTTCCCCGGCTTTTTCCACCGCCACAACATTACTGGGTGAATGTGGCAAGGCAACCTGCGGCCCAATTTTTTCCACATCATATTCAATTACCTGTGCATATTCACTTGAGTCATCATTTTCATAAACTGTAAACGGACGAGCAGCCCTCTCCCGGACATAAGCAAGAGTTTTCTCATCAACTTCAAAAAGCCCGACCTTTGCTCCGGCTTCGATGGCCATATTAGCCATCGTAAAGCGTCCGTCCATCGAAAGATCACGAATAGATTCACCCGTGAACTCCATGGCCGAATATAAGGCCCCGTCGACCCCAATCTGTCCGATCGTGTAGAGCATTAGATCTTTCCCGGAAACCCATTTGCTGGTTTTCCCATTATAGACATACTTAATCGTCGGAGGAACCTTCATCCAGATTTCGCCTGTCGCCATCGCCACAGCTATATCTGTCGAGCCCATACCTGTAGCGAAGGAGCCGAGCGCCCCATAGGTGCAGGTATGGGAATCTCCTCCCACCACTACATCCCCAGGAAGAACCAATCCCTTCTCCGGCAAGTAAACATGCTCAATCCCCATATCACCGGCTTCAACAAAAACTATCCCCATTTCCCGAGCAAATTCCCGCATCTTTTTAATTTCCGTAGCGGCAGCTACATCTTTGTTTGGAGTAAAATGGTCCATTACAAACACAATCCTGCCAGGATCAAATAATTTTCGTGCGCCAAGCGCCTGCAGTTGCTTAATTGCAATATGAGCAGTCAGGTCGCTGGCCA
>JBAQLX010000159.1:0-8953 GCA_049302315.1 Desulfosporosinus sp. | reverse complement strand
GCTGTCATGGAGTTTTATAAAGAAAATAAAATTAATCCCATGGGCGGTTGCCTTCCTCTTCTTGTTCAGATGCCGATTTTTTTCGCATTGTATTACACTTTACTCAAGTTTCAATATGGTTCAGATCCTGCTACCTATACATTTTTATTTTTTGATCTGACAAAAACCTATGGTTTTACTCCCTCATTCCATTTGATATTGCCTATATTCGCTGGTGCAACAACATACCTGCAAACAAAACTAACAAATCCAAATACTTCGGATCCAACTCAAAAGACTATGTTATATATTATGCCAGTATTTTTTGCATATATTAGCGCCACAGTACCAGCGGGTTTGGCTTTATATTGGGTCACAATGAACGTTGTTTCGATTTTTCAACAACTTTATATTAATCGAAAATTGTTAAACCAGAGTAAGAGCTCTGGATAGGTAACGTGGAAGACGTGAGGAGGATCGATCATGAGGGTTGCAGAGAAAACCGGGAAAACGGTTGAAGAAGCGATCGTTGCTGGGGTTATAGAGTTAGGCGTAGATCGTAATCGAGTAAATATTGAGGTCTTGGAGGAACCTGGCAAAAAAGGTTTATTTGGACTCTTTGGAACACGTCTGGCGAGAGTTCGTGTTTCTTATGAAGATGACCCTGGCAGGTTAGCTGCAGATTTTATTCATAAAATTTGTCAAGCTATGGGCGTTGAGGCGAATACCCAAGCGAGTAATGATGGAGAACACTGGCATATCGATATAACAGGACCAGAGCTTGGAATTCTTATCGGACGACGAGGAGATACATTGGAGGCGCTTCAATATATAACAAATTTAGCCGTAGCTAGAAAATTATCTGAACGTGTTCGTCTTATAGTTGATGTGGAAGGATATAGGTTACGTCGTGAAGAGACTTTGGTGCGTCTTGCAAAAAGATTATCTGAAAAGGTTAAGAGAACTGGAATTAGGATTGTTTTAGAGCCGATGAACCCTTATGAACGGCGGATTATTCATACTTCTTTACAGGATGAAGCTGGAATTTCGACTATTAGTGAGGGTACTGACCCTAATAGGCGGGTGGTCATTTTATTAAAAAGAGTATAAAATATTCTGCTTGAGCCAGGCCAGTAAACTAATCTCGAAGGTAGTATCCAGCCATGGCTAGTAATAGACTTTACGTTATGTTTGGTATAAAGAACTTGGCTAGTGCCGGCGTCTGTAGGTCTGGAGCTAGCCAAGTTTTCTATATAGGAGATGATCGGATTTGGATGATACGATTGTGGCTATGGCTACGGCGATGGGTGAAACAAGCATTCATATTTTAAGATTGAGCGGTTCTGAAGCGGGAACTATTATTGAAAAATGCTTTGAACCACATAATATGGAACGCTGGTCACGTCGGGAAAATTTTACCCTAAACCTTGGTGTTTTTAGGGATGAATCGAGAGTACTCGACCAAGTTCTTGTCGGCAGGATGTTGGCTCCTTCTTCATATACGGGAGAGGATGTTTATGAAATTAATTGCCACGGCGGAACTTTTGTAGCCCAGAGAATTTTGCAAGCCTGTATCCATCATGGTGCGCAACTAGCTGAGCCTGGCGAATTTTCCAAACGAGCATTTCTAAATGGAAAGATGGACCTGGTTCAAGCGGAAGCAGTTATCGATTTAATTTGTTCGCGTACTGAGACTGCTGCCAATTTAGCTTTAACTCAACTGGGTGGAGGGCTTTCAGAAACAATTGTAAGTTTGAGAGAAAAAATATTAGAAACTCTTGCATTTATCGAAGCGGGTATTGATTTTCCGGAAGACGATGTTGAAACGTTAGATCGAGAAACCCTTGCAATTAAAGTAAATATGGCTCTAGTAGACTCCAGGCGCCTTTTAGCAGGAAGTAAAACAGGTAAAATTTTAAGGGATGGTTTACTCACGGTTATTGTTGGACGACCTAATGTCGGAAAGTCGAGTTTACTCAACGCGCTATTACATGAAGAAAGAGCTATAGTAACTGACATTCCGGGAACAACGCGTGATGAAATAAGAGAATCAGTCAGTGTAGGAGGTATACTTCTGAAACTGGTGGATACCGCAGGTATCTCTGAAAGTCAAGATCTTGTAGAGCGTCTCGGAATTGAAAGAACGTGGAAAGCACTTCAAACGGCAGAACTAATTCTGTTAGTGGTTCAGGCTAACCAACCTTTAACAAAAGATGAGTATCATATTATAAATATATATGCCGAAAAAGTTATTATTGTTGTCAACAAAATTGATTTGTTGGAGAATGAGGACTTTTTTTCTGAGTATGTAAATGGGCAAGGGATTCCATTTTCTGTTCTTCAGCACAGGGGTTTTGAAGAGCTTGAAGTTGAAATACGAAGCAGAGTCTATCAGGGAGGGGCTGTCCTTGCCTCAGATCAACTTCTCTCCAATGTCCGCCAGATTTCCGCTCTAGAGCGTTGCGAGATTGCTTTGAAACAGGCGACGGAGAGTATTAAGCTGGGAATGCCGTGGGATATACTTTCTATTGATCTTCGCGAAGCATTACATTACATATCAGAAATAACTGGAGACAATGTTCAAGAATCTCTTCTGGAAGATATTTTTTCTCGATTTTGTATTGGAAAGTAGGATGAACCTTGGAATACTTTGCTGGAAAATACGATGTTATTGTGGTCGGAGCTGGGCATGCAGGCTGTGAGGCGGCCCTTGCCGCGGCACGACTTGGGTGCGAGACCTTATTACTCACCTTAAACCTTGACACGATTGCCCATATGCCGTGTAATCCATCACTTGGGGGGCCGGCTAAGGGGCATTTGGTGCGGGAAATTGATGCTTTAGGCGGTCAAATGGGAATTGTGGCAGATGAGACATCCTTGCAAGTTAAAATGTTAAACACCGGAAAAGGACCTGCCGTCCACGCCTTAAGGGTGCAAACCGATAAACAGGCTTATCGGAATAGGATGAGGGATGTTCTATTTTCACAACGAAGGCTAACAGTAACCCAGGGACTAGTAGAACGTCTCGTGGTTGATAAGCAGACAATGTTGGGCGTCGTTACTCGATCCGGTGCACGTTTTGAATCAGAGAACGTCGTTTTGACAAGTGGCACATATTTGAGTGGGAGAATTATCATCGGGGAGGTTATGTACCAAGGTGGGCCAAATGGGCAAATGCCGGCGATGTCGCTCTCGGATTCGCTTAAAGAGTTAGGAATTGAGTTGGGAAGATTTAAAACGGGGACACCGCCCCGCATCCATCGTCAGTCCGTAGATTATTCCAAATTTCGCATCCAGCCTGGGGATGAGAAGCTTTGGCGATTTTCCTTTTTAACTACGGAGAGCCAGTTTTGGCATACGGATTTTTCCAGGCAAGTTCCGTGTTGGTTAGGATACACTGCAAAGCAAACACATGATATTATTCGGGAGAATCTATATCGTGCTCCTTTGTATTCTGGGAAAATTGAGGGAATTGGTCCTCGCTATTGCCCTTCGATTGAGGATAAAGTGGTTAGATTTGCTCAAAGAGAAGCGCATCAGATCTTTTTAGAGCCTGAAGGGTGGAAAAGTGACGAGCTCTATGTTGCCGGCCTATCGACTAGTATGCCAGAGGATGTACAGGTAAAAATATTACAGAGTATTCCAGGACTGGAAAACGTTCGCATGCTTCGTCCGGGATATGCAATTGAGTATGATTATGTTCGACCGCATCAACTTTCTCTTGGTTTAGAGGTACGGCAGTTACCTGGGTTGTTCACTGCAGGACAATTAAACGGAACGTCAGGCTATGAAGAAGCAGCAGCACAAGGCTTGATGGCTGGGATTAATGCGGCTCTTCGAGCAACTGGCAAAGATCCGTTTATTCTTCTTCGTTCGGACGGTTATTTAGGGGTCTTAGTGGATGACTTGGTTACGAAAGGGGTTAAGGAACCTTACCGACTTTTGACGTCCCGAGCAGAGTATCGTCTTGTTTTACGGCAGGACAATGCTGATTTAAGGTTGACAGACAAAGGACGAGCTATAGGGTTAGTTAATGAGGAACGTTGGGAGCGTTATCAGAACAAAAAGAAGAGTTATCATTATATCAAAGAGCTGTGGAAGTCTACTGTTTTTTCCCCGTTACGGGAAGACTTACACTTTGTCATGGCAGAGGCTAAATCAACTCCCGTACGTGGAGGGATCAGTGCCCAGGATCTAATTCGCAGACCAGAAATTACGCTTGAGCATTTAGTTAAACTTCTTCCAGAGTTAGAAAAATTTGATTCTGAAGTGCTTGAAGAAGTAGAGATTGAAACAAAGTATGCAGGTTACATTGAAAAACAATGGGCTGATATAGAAAATTTTTCTAAATTAGAAGCCCGTTGTCTGTCAGAGACGCTTGAATATGAAAAAGTACGAGGGTTATCCACTGAAGGGAGGCAACGTCTTCTGGAAGTACGCCCTTTAAATGTTGGGCAGGCTTCTCGAATCACGGGGGTCAGTCCGGCTGATATTTCCGTCTTGCTTGTTTCTTTAGAACAACGGCGAAGAGGAGCAAATAGATGATATTTAAGGAGTATGCATCTTTAATTCAGCAGTTAACCTACCAGCACATAGGATGCGACTTATCTGATTTACAGGTTACTCAGCTTTGTAATTTCGGGGATCTTTTACTGGACTGGAATCAACGTTTAAACTTAACTGGAATCACTGATCCGCATGAAGTCATATTAAAACATTTTATTGACTCAATGGTTCTGGCAAAATTTATTACTGGTGTGACATTTGCAGATTTAGGGACTGGGGCTGGATTTCCAGGCGTTCCTCTGAAGATCCTGTGTCCAGACCTGGATATTGTATTAATGGATTCATTAAAGAAGAGGTTGGACTTTTTAGAAGTAGTTATCAAAACGATAAGTTTAAAGGGAATTATGACCGTACACGCCAGAGTGGAAGATTTTGGAAGAAATATGTACTTTAGAGGTCATTTTGATACAGTTAGTTCTCGCGCGGTTGCGCGCCTTCCGATCTTGTTGGAATACGCGTTGCCTGTTCTTAAGGTCAATGGGCTATTCTTGGCCCCCAAAGGATCCCAGTTTGAGGTTGAATTGGCAGAATCTAAAAAAGCATTACTACTCCTTGGCGGTAAAGTAGAAGGTATTGAACATTTTAATCTCGGGGAAGGGGCAGAACATCGCGCGGTTATAAGGATTAGAAAGATGAAAGAAACACCTTTACAATACCCGCGTCAAGCAGGAACTCCAGCAAAGTCTCCAATCGGCTAGACTATCATGCTGATCGATGTACGGGGTTCATGTTTGTGGTACGAGCTCTGTCTCGATTCTGCGAATCGAAGAATCGAGACGGAGCTCTTTAATTCATAACTGCTGATCGATCTACGTGGTTAATAATCGTGGTAAAGAGTGTTCGCTGGTCGGTTCCAAATTGCTATATAGTTGCGGTAATTTGGTTTGATAGTCTTATCTGCTGCCTTACTTGGACAAGTAAGGCTCTTTTTACTTTTATAGTGAAGGGAATATGAGTAGAACGTCGAATTATAATTTATGAACTCGTATTAAACCTTTTTTGATTGTATGGGGGGATCATTTTGGAAGATACAGAAGATCAAAAGGTAAGTCAGAGGCTTGAACGTGCTACTGTGACTGAAGTAGAGGGAGAGGGGTATGATTTAAGCAAGAGGAGTAGGACAAGTTTAAATCGTCTCAGACGGAGGAAATACTTTTTGATTACTATTGGATTATCAGTTATCATATTATTTTCAGTTGGAACCCTGGCACTGATCTATACACAGGATCAAAAAAGAATTCTGGAAGGGGTAACCATATCAGGACTTAATGTTGGTAATTTAACTCAAGAAGAAGCAAAAAAAATAATTGACAAAGAAGTCAATAAGTTGCTGAGCCAAACTATAAAACTAAATGTGGGTCAACAAGCACCCGAAGTTAAGCTGGAAGACTTAGGTCTTGTTATAAATGCGGATTTGGCATTACAAGAGGCCTATGATAATGGTAGGAAGGGTTCAATTATTGAAAAGGTAATATCAAAAATGTCCGCAGGAAAAGGAGTAAACATTAATTTTCCCCAAAAGTGGGATGAACCAAAGTTGCGTGAAACTCTCAAGGAGACTTTGGCAGAGTTTAGTGATCCGGCAACAGACGCCACTTTTCAAGTTACGAAAGAAAATACTATGACTATTATAAGGGAACATGTTGGTCTTATTATTGATTCTGAGGCACTTATTATGAAAATTAAGGAGATTAACATCTATAAGCCAGTCCCTGAGCTCAAGGTCGAATTTAAAGAGCAAATTCCAACTATAACTGCTGCTCAACTTGAAGATCAGAAGATTACAGGGTTATTGGCAAGCTATACTACTCGATTCGATCCGACACAAAAAGCTAGAACTGAAAATATTAAAATTGCTGCAAGAGCTTTGGATATGGCGATAATTAAGCCAGGAGGCACTTTATCATTCAATCAGATTGTCGGAGAAAGAACAGTAGAAGCCGGATATAAAGATGCTTATATCATCGTTAATGGCGAGTTCGTCCCAGGATTAGCTGGCGGGATATGTCAAGTCTCTAGTACTTTATATAATACCGGACTGTTAGCAAACCTGGCGGTCACTCAACGCAGTAACCATGACCTGGCTATTTCATATGTTCCACTTGGGCAAGATGCGACGGTTGCCTACCCGGATCTTGATCTTAAGTTCAATAATGATTCAGGAGGATACCTCCTTGTTCGGACCAGAACGAATTATAATACTGTTACGATTGAACTGTATGGCAAGGTTAAACTTGGACAAGAAGTATATATCGGAAATACCATAGAATCTATTATACCTGCCGTTGAACAACGCTTGGTTGATGAAACAATGGCGCATGGAGAGTCAGTATTAAAGCAAGAGGGACAACCGGGATATCTTGTCAAATCTGTTCGTAATGTTAAAGTGAATGGAGTAATCGTTAGCAGTCAGCCACTAAATCAAAGTCGTTATTCATCCTTACCGAGGATTTATGCAGTCGGACCGTAATAGGATAGTAATATTCTTTTTTGTTAAAAAAAGCGATAGTAACGCTTTTTTTATTGGATTGAGTTTGATACTATCTAGGGTAAGGATAGAAGTAATAATTTTTCAAATAGTTATAAAGGAAGTGTGCGCTAATTGATGACTAAAGTAATTGCTGTTGCCAATCAAAAAGGTGGTGTAGCGAAGACAACAACGGCAATAAATTTGAGTGCCTGTCTGGCTGAACTGGAGAAAAGAGTTCTTCTCATTGATTTAGACCCTCAAGGAAACGCAACCAGTGGACTGGGGATAGAAAAACACAAATTGACACAATGTATTTACGATGTATTAATCAATGATGTCCCCCTTGAACAGGTAATTCAGAAAACAGAACAGAATAATCTTAAAGTTGTTCCTGCACGAATTGAATTGGCAGGGGCGGAAATTGAATTAGTAGCACAACTTTCACGAGAAGGTAAATTAAAAAATGCCATAGAAACTATAGTGAACGATTATGACTTCATATTTATTGACTGTCCACCATCACTAGGCGTGTTAACTATAAACGCCTTAACAGCTGCAACGGATGTGTTAATTCCTATTCAATGTGAGTACTATGCCCTGGAAGGGTTAACACTATTGATGAATACCTTAGAAAGAGTTCGTAAATATCTCAATCCAAATCTAAATATTATTGGAGCACTGATGACTATGTTTGACGCACGTACAAACCTTGCTATACAGGTTGTTGACGAGGTTAAAGAGTATTTCCCCCAAAAAGTTTTCAAATCAATTATTTCTCGTAATGTCCGTCTTAGTGAAGCTCCAAGCCATGGGAAAGCCATTAATACCTACGATTCACGTTCCAGAGGAGCTGAAGTATATAGGGAACTGGCAAAGGAGGTTTTAGAACGTGTCTAAGAAAGCGTTAGGCAGAGGGCTTCAAGCCTTGCTGTCTGATGAGTTGGGGGAAAATCCCAGCATCAAGGAAATTGCTATTTCAGATATTATCCCCAATCCAGATCAACCCAGAAAAGACTTTGAACCCCAAGCTCTGAAGGAATTAGCTGATTCCCTACTTGTTCACGGATTACTACAACCAATTTTGGTCAGACGTGTTGGAGAGCATTATCATATTATCGCCGGAGAACGACGTTTGCGCGCTGCCAAAATTGCAGGTTTTAAAAAAATTACTGCCACTGTTCAAGTTTGCACTGATCAGGAAATGGCTGAACTAACACTTATCGAAAATATTCAACGAGCTGATTTGACTCCTGTTGAAGAAGGATTTGCTTATGCTCGGCTTATTGAAGAGTACGGTATGACCCAGGAACTTGTTGCGCAACGCGTTGGTAAAGCCCGAACAACCGTAGCAAACCTTTTACGTGTGATTCAGTTACCTAAAGTTGTTCTGGAATTATTGAAAGATGAAAAAATTTCTCTGGGTCATGCTAAAATATTACTTGGATTAAAAGATACTGCTATACAAGTATTAACAGCGCAAAAAGCGGCAAAAGAACAATTATCTGTGCGGGAGACCGAAGACCTCGTAAACAGACTAACTGAAAAAACAAAAAGAGCTAAGATCCCAAGGGAGAGTTCTACACTATTTCACAATGTAGAGGACCGACTGAGAACTAGCTTTCAAACAAAAGTTCAACTTAAGGGGGATCTGAAACGAGGAAAAATTGAAATTCAATACTTCTCGGAAGAGGAGTTGAACCGACTTTTAGAACTCTGGAACATACGAATTGATTAGAGAATGATGTTCCACGTGGAACATAAAAAACACTACTACCAGGGATTAAGAAAAGAGTATTAGGGGATTAGTGAATTCGTTCAACTAAAGTTGAACATCGAGTCTTCGGTGACGAAAGCCTCCAGTGGAGGGTTTCGCCGAAGCCGCACGTCCCAAAAGGAATTCTTAGCGGCGAAGTCGGAATCTACCCCCACCGAAGCAGA
>JBAQLX010000158.1:0-1847 GCA_049302315.1 Desulfosporosinus sp. | reverse complement strand
TCTAATTTCCAGATTGTTTTTAAAATAATCATAGTAGAAGCTGTGCCTTCGGTTATATCGGGAATAACGTTAGCTTCCATATCAATACTTGGGGCAAGTGCAGTTGCAGGAATAGTAGGCGCTGGTGGCCTTGGAGCAATAGCAATTACATATGGTTATCAAAATTTCAACCAGACAATAATGTACGGCACGGTTTTTATTATTGTTATATTGGTTCAAATTATTCAATCATTAGGAAGCTATTTCTACAATGAGTTAAAATAAAAATTCTTAAATTTGATAAATGAAAGAGGAATGGATATGAAAAAAAGTAAGTTGTCTTTATTAGGTTTAACACTGATCTTATCCCTGGCACTAACAGCTTGTGCCACTAAAACTCAATCAACAACAGCAAATAGCAATATGCCAGAAAAGAAGACTTATATTGTAGGTACAACTGTATTATTTAAGGAAATTTTAGTCGCGGCGCAATCTGAATTTGAAAAGAGCGGGAATAAGCTTGAAATTAAGGTTTTCGATGATGCAATAACTCCTAATGTAGCGTTAAAAGAACGAAGTATTAATGCTACCTTTCATCAAAACGAACAATATTTAAATGCTTATAATAAGTCGAAGGGAACCGATCTTGTTAAATTTGAAACTGGTTTAGTAACTACTTTCTTTGGAGTATACTCAAATAAAATCAAAAGTTTAGATGATCTTAAGAGCGGTGCAAAAATATCTGTACCAAATAATACTTCAAATGAAACAAGGGCTCTAAGATTGCTTGAAAGCAAAGGACTGATCAAGCTTAAAACTGAAGCAACTTCACCAACGAAGTTGGATATTGTTGAAAACCCCAAAAAATTCGATATTGTAGAAATGGATGGCTGGAGTATTATTCAATCTCTAACAGATGTGGATTGTGGTGTAACTTCATCAAGTGTTGCTGTACAAGGTAAGATTGATCCAAAAAGTGCCATAGCTACTGATGATTCGATGAGAACAGGAGAATATGCTATGATACTGGTAGTTAATAAGGATCAAATAAACGATCCACTTGCAAAGTTATTAGCAGATTCTATTCGTACTGAAACGGTGAAAAAGGCATTAATCGAAAAATATAGTGGTGCAATAGTTCCACTATTCAAATAGGCGATCATTTTGATCAGGTCGTTATGGGCAATTGTGGCTACGTCTCAATTGCCTGGAGTTTAAATCATACTGTTAGATAGTCAGTTTAAGAGGACGCTCAGTGATTGTCTGCGTGTCCTCTTAAATGTATTATTCAACATGATGGGAGTGGGAGAAATGGAAATCAGCAAAAAGCAGACTGCCATCTGCGGTGTCTGTCCGGGCGGGTGCGCCGTAGAGGTTACGGTAGATAAAGGAAAACTGATTGACCTCGTTTCCTTAAAAGGAGCACCCTACGGTTCTTTATGTGTAAGGGGTAAACATGCTCCTGAGGTGGTTTATTCACCCGATCGGCTAAGTAAACCATTGATTCGTACCGGTGAACGGGGAAAAGGAGAATTTCGCGCGGCAACTTGGGATGAGGCCTTAAATTTTGTCGCCGAAAGAATGAAGAGTATCCGCGCCAAAGACGGTCCCCAAGCTTTGGCCAGTCACTCGGGACGGGGGGGCTTTGAACAGTCCGTGGTGGACTTTACAGGGGGCGGAGACACGGTAACCACTAAACTTCTCTGGCCTTTCGGCTCTCCCAATGTGGCCAGCGTAAGCTCGGTATGTTATACCTCTTTCGGCATCCTGGCCCCCATGACTACATTGGGTCTTCCCGGAACACGGCTGGAGCCAGACCTGGAAAACAGCAGCCTTATTGTGGTTTGGGGTGCAAATCCGGCTACCGA
>JBAQLX010000157.1:0-1948 GCA_049302315.1 Desulfosporosinus sp. | reverse complement strand
CCTAAATTGGAAAGAATAATAATCGGCATATCTTTCAATTGTGGATCAGTAGAAATTTTTTCCAAAATTTCAAATCCACTTTTTTTAGGCAAAATTAAATCCAATAAAACCAAACCTGGCTTATTTTCTTCAATTCTTTTTAAAGCTTCTTCTCCGTCTCTGGCCAAAGTAACGTCCACATTTTCCTTTTGTAATCTAACCTTCAAAAGATTAGATAAAAATGGATCGTCTTCCACCAATAAAACTTTAAGATTTATATCCATAAATTAGTTTCTTATTAAATTATACGAAAAAATACAAAAACAAACAAACTTTATGTGTGGATATCTCCCCCATCAAATTTGACTGGGTGGATATCCACTAAAAAACAACACTTTTTCATCGTTTCGTGCCAACTCCATAAGTCACTCTAACAGACTTAGAAGCTTCGCCACTAACCGAAGTTAATGACAATCAACCTAGAAGCTTACAATTCTAAAAGAATTGAAGCGTTTCTTATTTTAATGATCCACCGACAGCTTCCGCTACCGGTGCCTTGTTACGACTTCACCCTTGTTACCGAGCTAGCTCTAATCCGCAGAACGAACTTTAAGCTTTCCCGGCTCCCTTGGTGTGACGGGCGGTGAGTACAGGACTCGAGAACGTATTCACCGCGCCATAGCTGATGCGCGATTACTAGCGATTCCAACTTCATAGGGTCAAGTTGCAGACCCCAATCCGAACTGAGGCTGAATTTTTGAGATTAGCTCCATCTTGCGATTTGGCAACTCTTTGTTTCAGCCATTGTATCATGAGTGTAGCCCAGGGTATCAAAGGGCCATGCTGATTTGACGTCATCCCCGCCTTCCTCCCAGCCGAAATTCTTAAAAAGTTTTCAAGAATTTCGGCTGGGCGGTCTTCTGTGACACTTGCAACACAGAACAGGGGTTGCGCTCGTTACCCCACTTAAGGGAACAACTCAAGCCACGAGCTGACGACAACCATGCAGCACCTGTGCCGATGTCAGTAAAGAAATTCCAGCTTTCACCGGAAGGTCATCGGCATTTCTAACCCTGGTAAGGTTCCTCGTTTACCGTCGAATTAAACCTCATGATCCACCGCTTGTGCGAGTCCCCGTCTATTCCTTTGAGTTTTAGCCTTGCGGCCGTACTTCCCAGGCGGGATACTTAACGCGTTAGCTTCGCCGCCCCGAGGGTCGATACTCGAGACAGCTAGTATCCATTGTTTAGGGCGTGGACTACAAGGGTATCTAATCCTTTTTGCTCCCCACGCTTTCGTGCCTCAGAGTCAGGAATGCCCCAGTTGCTTGTCTTCACCTTTGGTGTTCCAGCCGATATCAACGGATTTCACCCCTACACCGGCTGTTCCAGCAACCTCTAGCACCCTCTAGTTTAACCGTATCCTATCCAATGCTCAGGTTAGGCCTGAGAATTTAAAACAAGACGCATTAAACCTCCTACGCACCCTTTACGCCCAATAAATCCGGATAACGCTTGGGGCCTACGTATTACCGCGGCTGCTGGCACGTAGTTAGCAGCCCCTTATTCACTAGGTACGATCAAAAATTTATCCCTAATAAAAGCAGTTTACAATCCGAAGACCTTCTTCCTGCACGCGGTGTCGCTCGGTCAGGCTTGCGCCCATTGCCGAATATTCTCGACTGCTGCCTCCCGTAGGAGTGGGACCCGTGTCTCAGTGTCCCCGTTGGGGAACAGCCTCTCAGCTCCCCTACCCGTCATAGGCTTGGTGGGCAATTACCCCGCCAACTACCTGATAGGACCTAGGCCAATCTCGAAGCGGCTTGCGCCTTTACCCGTGAGGGACTATCTGGAATTACCCCGCCTTTCGGCGAGCTATACCAGACTTCGAGGTATGTACCAAGGTATTACTAACTCGTTCGCCACTAACATATTATTGATGTAATCACAAATATGTCCGTGCGACTTGC
>JBAQLX010000156.1:0-3808 GCA_049302315.1 Desulfosporosinus sp. | reverse complement strand
AGAATGCAGATCAGAATATTCCTATTCATCACAGCGCCTCAGTTTACTTATTTTACCACTACGAAAAAGAAAATTTTACTCTTCCGCCTCATATCTTATCCCAGGAGTATTGCAACATGAGGAGGAGATCTGTTTGAATTCAAATTATCATTTTGAGAAGCAATTAGAGCATCTTATCGGGAAAATGCTCATTTTCTACTTGTTATTTGGTCATTTACCATTTATTATAAAAACTAGCAAAAAATCTGAAGGAAGTGGAGCTGCGAAACATCCGCCAATAGATCAGAAATGGTGCTAGTCGAGAGTGTGTTACATTAGAGTTTCAGATCTTTCCAGTTGATTAATAATGTGCCAACATTCTTCCCAACTTATGTTCAACTGACGCCGCCAGAAAATCATGGCAGCTCGCGTCTTTTCACACGTTCGTTCGTTAATCAGGTTTAGATTCGGTGGTTTTCCTCCCCAGGCTTTTACCCATTCCTGATAACACTGAATCAGTTCTGGCGATTGGCTTTTTAGATATCGGATAGTATATACACTCGTTAGCCAATGGATCACCTCATCTTCTCCTCCCTTGGAATATACCTGCCCATCCAAGTCTGCTCCGGCGATTAAGAGGAGTAAAAATAAGAAATGCACTCGCACAGCCTGTCGTAAAGACTCAGGATTCATTTGGATGATTTCTGCAAACCTCCCTAAGGGCTTCAGAAATAGTTTAACGCTGGGATCTCGATAAGTACAAATCCCAAAAGCAGATAGCGGGATAGGGAAAACGTCCTCTAACCCGCACTCTTTTAGTTGATCCACTAAGTCTCGTTCAGCCTGAACTAAACGTTGTTCTTTTATTAAAAGTTGGTCTGTTGTTTCTTTTAAGAAGGTTTCCGCTTCTCTGGGACGATCCGGCAGGGAATCCGCCCATTCACGTAAACGGGAACGCCGTGGCATTAGAATATCAATCAACGATCCGGTTTCTTGGTGCAATAATTTAAATCCTTGGCGTACCCGTTCGGGATCGCGATATAATCCCCTCATTAACATTTCAGCCGCACGTGGAATTTCCATTGATTCCTCAAACCGTACTATTGACTCTCCGTTTCTCTCTGGAAACTTGAGTCCCATCGCCTGCTCAATCTCTAATCGCAACGAAGACACACTGATCCCCCCTAGCATTACCCTTGTCTCTTGTTTATCATATGGTTTCTGGTGGTTATTCAGACCATTCAAGCTTGAAGTTGACCGTCATTCACAATTTTGTTAATATAAGTAAAATGAATTCAGAAACGAGTTGACTTCACATGTCCAAGCGCACCTATCATCAATTTACCCTCGACCCTTTTCAGGAAGAGGCACTGGATGCCATAGATGCTGGAAAATCCGTCATTGTTGCTGCCCCCACCGGGACTGGTAAAACTCTTGTAGCTGATTATTTGATTGAAAAAGCTCTAAATGAACATTTACGAGTGATTTATACAGCGCCCATCAAGGCGTTAAGTAATCAAAAATACCGGGACTTTAAAGCACAGTTTGGAGAAGAGGTAGTAGGCATTATGACCGGGGATGTTGTTCTTAACCCAACAGCTCCCCTTCTTATCATGACGACAGAAGTTTTCCGCAACCAGGTCATCACGGAAGATCCCAATCTTGAGAAGGTATCTCATATTGTTTTTGATGAAATTCACTGGCTTAATGACGAGGAACGCGGAACCGTATGGGAAGAGTCCATTATTCTTGCGCCCCCGAAAATGAAGATCCTGGGTTTAAGTGCCACAATCGCTAATGCCCAACATTTAGTGAATTGGGTCAAATCCATAAGACATGAAGATGTTGCACTCATCGAAGAATCCAGGCGAGTTGTCCCTTTAGAATACTTTTACTACACTAAAGACACTGGCCTTGTCGATTATGATCAACTATGGCATTATTACCGCCAGAAACTCAAAGATCGTATTGATGATGAAAACCCCTTTGGATCAACAACTCACTTAGACCTCATTCACGCGATTCAACGTGAGCATCTTCCTACACTTTTTTTCGTTTTCAGCCGAAAACAATGTACCTCAAAAGCCATGGAATTATCCTCGATTACCAGCTATTTAAGATCTCCGGAACGCCGCATGGTTGAAAATAAGTTCCTTGCGCTCTTCGGTCCTGAAATCAACTGGTCAACATCTACTCGCGAGCTCAAGCGTTTGTGTTCTAAAGGGATTGCCTATCATCATGCAGGTTTGCTCCCCTCCCAAAAAGTTGTGGTTGAAGAACTCTTCCTGGAACGCTTAATCAAAGTACTCTACTGCACTGAAACCTTTAGTGTGGGAATTAATTATCCCGTCAAAGCGGTTTGTTTTGACTCACTCAGTAAATATGACGGACGTAATTTCCGTCCGCTGGCGAACCATGAATTTTTCCAAATGTCCGGTCGCGCAGGGCGAAGAGGGATTGATGAAAAAGGGTTTTCTTTTGCTCTCGTGGACTTAGCTTATATGGAAAAAAGTCCGCCCCCTAAATTCCAGTTAGATCGCCTCGAACCACTTACCAGCCAATTTAGACTTACCTATAATACAGTTCTTAATCTCACAGCCACTCTTTCGCAAGAGCAAATAGAAACTTACTTTCAAAAAAGTTTTGCTGCTTACAGTTACCACTTAAGTTCCAAACATCTGCACGCCGAATTAGCCCAGATCCAGCAACAGCTTGAAGGGGCGCAGCATCACCTCTGCGAAGCAGTTGGAACGTTTATCTGCCCCTTGAAATATCACCCCAAATGGAAGGAATTAGTGCGTCTGAAGAAAACATATAAAGCTTTAGTGCCCCGAAAGCAAACCCGCGTTTACGGACGAGAAATGGCTCGAAAAATCCGGGCATGGGATAGACTGTTAGCCCTGTCTCCGAAGAGTTGCCCCTCAGCACGACAAGATAACTGCAAGAACCATAGCAAGACCTACTTAACAATCCAACAGCGCCGTAAAGAGCTTCAAACAGCCTTAGCGGACCTTCCGGAGGAAAATGCCTTTCTCCGTGAATTTGAATTCAAAAAAAATCACCTGCGTCAAATAGGCTATTTACGAGGAGATCAGCTTCTGCCGCGTGGTACTTGTGCCAGTCGTATTTATGTCCAGGAACTTCTGGTTACCGAACTTATTTACTCAGACGTATTCACCCAAATTGACGACGATCAACTTAATGCCTTGCTGTCCAGCATCGACTTCGAAGCAAGGAAAAATGATATGTTTCAGCGTACTGGGGTTTTTGATACCGCACCGGTCAAAGAAATCTGCGAGTACATCCAAAGCATTTGCGGCGAAGACGCAATAAGATACGATCCACGCGTGGCGGGGATTACCTACGCCTGGAGTCAAGGCAAAACGTTCGTTGAAGTACAAGCTTTATGTAATCTCGATGAGGGCGACATCATCAGCGTTTTCAGGCGCACCATAGATCTCTTGCGTCAGATGCGGGAGGCCATAAGTGATTCTGTCTTGCGAACGCGCTTAAAAGCATGTATGAAAAAACTTGACCGGGATGAAGCAGCGATAATGGAACTTTAGCCAGCATTGCTTAGCCAAGTTTTCTTTATCTCTGGCAAGAAGGGACGGATAAGAGTGGGAATACTTTGTCAGCCCGTACTCAAAACAATAGGGAACTGGAATCTACCAGTTCCCTCCGTACGTATGGCTAAGTTATTCTATGAGTTTCTTGGTCGTTATAACGAGTGGAAAATCGCTAAACTTCAAGAAACGATCGGGTTGTTAATACTTATATTCCTTGGGTTATGTATTTTGTTTCTTCCTTGGTTTTTGCCAGGGAGAGG
>JBAQLX010000155.1:0-3552 GCA_049302315.1 Desulfosporosinus sp. | reverse complement strand
CTACCAGAAGGCCCAACACAAAGGCATGATAGACTTTTTCCGATACTTTTCCGCCGGTATCGAAGTAGCTGAAGCTGCTTTGGACATATTCCCGGAAATGACCGGCAAAGACTTCTATCTGCCCACTGGTCAAGCTTTTCAACATAGTCTTCAGAAAATCTGAATGAACGGAATCACTAAACCAGGATTTTACGATATCGCGATAGATCGTCTGTACTTCCCGATTCGGTATCGCTAGGCTGCAGATCATCTCTCCGTCGATGATATCCCGGCTTAGAGGCTTGAGATAACCGCTGAAAAGCAGAAAGCTCCAGACGTTTTGGTCATTTTTCTCGACTTCACCCATGGAGATGTTCTGGTTAATGGTTTTTACTACGGCGGTGCCCTGCAAGAGATCTTCCAGTTCCATCTTCAAAGCCGGCCCTCCCCGGCTGATCAGACGATGGACGATTTCATTATCGCTGGTATTTACCCAATACGGTTGCAAACCCTCCTCCCAATTCTGTGTATATTGCAGAACGGACCAAGGATTATACACCACGGTATTACCAAAAAAATAACCGTTATACCAGTTGCGAACTTCCTCTAACTGCGACTCAATCCCATAATATTCTAATAGTTCCTCAACCTCTGCTTCAATAAATCCGAACTGGGTACTATATGATTTATTTAGAAGTGTCTTTACAGATAGATTATTAAGCCCAGAGAAAAGACTCTCCCGTGCAACTCGCATCACCCCGGTTAAGACCGCCTTTTCCAGGTAATCATTGTCCTTCAGCACAGCTGTCATGAAGTTGCGCATAAAGGAAACGAGCGGATCGTAATATTGTTTTAGATAGGCTTGCTGGATGGGTACATCGTATTCGTCGATCAAAATGATAACCTTCTGCTTATGGTATTCATTCAAATACTTGCCAAGTTTGCTGAGAGCCATTTGATAGTCTATCAGACCAGCGCTTCGATTGGATATAACCTGATAATAAGCCCTATTTTCTTCGTTCAGGATATCGCTCTCCAGTAAATAACTATGTCGCTCGTATTCTTGCCAGATCATGAACTTGAAACTATCCAGGCAGTCTTCCCAATTGTCATTTTTTAATTCCTTAAAACTCAGGTAAATGACCGGATACCGACCCTGTTTAGCCATGCAGGCAAGCTCTTGACCGATCGCGAGATCTACAAAAAGCTCTCTGTTATCCTGCGTAGATTTTTCAAAAAAATAGCGGAGCATGGACATGTTTAGGGTTTTGCCAAAACGCCGCGGACGGGGAAGAAGGACTATCTCAGAACCATCCTCAAGAATATCCTTGATAAATAGCGATTTATCAACATAGTAGCATCCCTCGGTAAGCATTTTCCGGAAATCACTTACACCTATAGCGATTCTTTTCCTCATTAATTCAGCACCACTTTTCTAAAATCGAAAGTCAGATTTCCTATACCATCACGTAGACAGTACAGGATTGTTCTCAGCTTAATACTAATATGATTACCTTAAATTTACAAGCAAGTGTTGCTCTTTTTAGGGTTCAGTTAGGGTTCAGTATAGGTAGCCAATAATCCCTTATCCCGGTATTGGGATAAGGGATTATTTTACGCTTATCTTGTGACAATCACAAAGCCTCTCGTTTTTAGCAATTAATTCCCTATAACATTGAAATTAGAGTCTCGCAGATTCACCAAATACTGCATTAAAGCAATTACACTTTTAACACTTGGTTGAATTGTTTTGGTCCCTTCAACCGCTTCAAGAATTGATGCCATGTTTACTAGCGATCTGTTCCAAGTCTGTTGCCGCATCCTGCTCTACACTCTTAAACTCAATAATTATGCCGTTCTGGCTCGTATCCTAGGGGATGATCAGAGGATTAAGGGGTTAGCTTGGCGAATATTAAGAATATAAATAATAGCTAATTAATAATAGCTAATCAGTAATACAGAAATAGTTATTACTGAGGTTTGGGAGGAGAATATAAAATGGCGATTTATGAATTTGAGGGTAAAAGACCGTCTATCGGTAAGGGAAGCTATATTGCCCCGGAAGCGACAATAATTGGTGATGTAACCCTTGGTGAAGGTTGTTATGTGGCTGCCGGCGCACGTATTAGAGGGGACTGGGGTAAGGTTACGATCGGAGCAGGTTCCAATATCCAGGAAAACTGCGTTATTCATGTTTATCCTGGTTGTGAAGCTGTTCTTGGGCCACGGAGTCACATTGGTCATGGGGCGATTCTTCATACCCCTAAGCTCGCTGAACATGTTTTGGTCGGCATGGGCGCGATCATTATGGATAATGTGAGTATAGGCGATGGATGTCTGATCGGCGCCGGTGCTTTAGTAGTAGAAAATACTATTATTCCACCCTATAAACTGGTCGTCGGTTCGCCGGCCAAAATAGTTGCCGACCTTTCGGAAACTGCGCAAAAAAATCTTGATGAAGCAACAAATTACTATCTCACCTTACCTGCACGTTGCCATAAAGGAATTAGGCAAATTAGTTTGGAAGAGGTCATGGAATCCTAATTAACTATTGCCAATTCCAGACCCACCCGCCACCATCACAGGTCGGGCATGGCGAGGTATAACGCACCGCTAAGGTCTGACCCACTTTCTTCCGGGTCATTTCCACCAGTCCCAGTTGGGTCAGCCCTAAAACCTGAGACTTTGTTTTATCCCGCGCACAGGCCGTCTCCAGCACATTAATCACCTGTTGCTGATCTTCTTGAGACGTCATATCTATAAAGTCGATGATAATAATCCCCCCAAGGTTTCGAAGACGCAACTGGCGTGCAATCTCACCCGCAGCCTCAAGGTTCGTATGGAGCACCGTTTCCTCAAGAGACCGTTGCCCTACATATTTTCCGGTATTCACATCAATCACGATTAGCGCTTCCGTTTGTTGAATCACCAGATAGCCCCCGCTCTTTAACCAGACTTTGGGGCGCATGGTTCTACGAATTTCGTCATCCACACCATACCGGACAAAGAGGTCTTCTGAAGTGACAACGTGGATGTGTTTAGCCGCCGGGTGTTCAATATTTTGCAAAGCTTTTCTCAAGATGGCAGCCAATTTATCCTGATCGACTGTGATTTTATTTACATCTTGATCAATCCAATCGCGGACAAGTCTGGAAATCAAATCAACATCCCTATGAACAATACCAGGCACGGAAACATGCGGAATCCTAGGTTGCAACGCTCGCCAATCCTCCACAAGCTGCGTAATATCTTCCGCGATCTCGTCCCCGTCAATCCCTTCAGCGAGGGTACGGATTATAACCCCCATCCCCTCGGGTTTTGCCCGCTCAGCCAGATCCCGCAAACGCGCCCGTTCATTATTAGCTAATATCTTCCGGGACACCCCGCTATAACTCACCTGAGGAAGAAGCACGACATACCGCCCCGGCAAGGTTAAATTGACGCTAATCCGCGCCCCCTTCGTGCCGACGGGTTCTTTGATAACCTGAACTAAAAGTTCTTGGCGCGGCTTGAGAATGTGCTCGATCCGAACATGAGCAGCCGAATCCGCCTTTTCATCCTCCTCAAAGCGCG
>JBAQLX010000154.1:0-2357 GCA_049302315.1 Desulfosporosinus sp. | reverse complement strand
AATTCCTTGTACCATGCTTAAAAAAGTATCCGTTGCGTAGGGGTCCCCCGATCGGCCAATTGCGGAAACTACGATAACCGGAGAATATCCACTATTAACGGCCTCTGAAACTTTGGAGACCACACTTACTCGCCGCTCTGCCGTAGCCACGGAGGTTCCTCCAAACTTCTGTACCAAAATTCGCAACCTTTCCACCCCCTTATCGAGGTTCGAGGTTCGAGGTTCGAGGTTCGAACCAAACTACTATTAACTTCTAACTCCTTACTTCTAACTTCTTACTTCTAACTCCTTACTTCTAACTTCTTACTTCTAACTCCTTACTTCTAACTCCTTACTTCTAACTCCTTACTTCTAACTCCTAACTGTTAATCTTTCAATCTTTGAACATCGTTCTTTGATCCTCAAACCAAACATCTATCCACTTACCAAGAACTTTGAACTACCTACCTCGAAGCCTTACTTCCTTTTTGGATCTAAAACTTGATCCTCAGACTTCGAACTTCGTATCTCGAACCACGAACCTCGATTATAGTAAGAGTTCCGCGATTTGTACGGCATTCGTTGCTGCACCTTTACGGATTTGATCCCCTGCCACCCACAAATTAAACCCTTGAGCGATAGAAAAGTCTTTACGCAAGCGTCCAACATAGACTTCGTCTTTATCCGCACTAAACCATGGCATCGGATAACTGTCATTACCTGGATCGTCATCAACAATAACCCCCGCCGCTTTGCTTAAAGCCGCCCGGATTTCTGAGACACTGACTAACCGATCTGTCTCCACATTAATAGACTCTGAATGACTCCGGAAAACTGGTACCCGAACAGCGGTTGCTGTGATGGCCATATTGGGAGCGTGGAAAATCTTTTGTGTTTCACTGACCATCTTCCACTCTTCTTTGGTATAGTCTCCTTCTTGAAATACATCAATGCGTGGAATAAGATTGAAAGCAATTTGATAAGGGAAAACATTGGAAGTTAGCTCTTCCCCCCGTGACCAAGCCTTAACCTGTGCTTCCAATTCCTCAATGCCTTCGCGTCCCGCACCGGACACGGCTTGATATGTAGAAACTACCACTCGACGAATTCCTGCTAAATCATAAATAGGCTTAAGGGCAACTGCCATAATAATCGTTGAACAGTTGGGATTCGCAATAATTCCTTTATGCCACAAAACATCTTCCGGATTAACTTCAGGTACTACAAGGGGCACTTCCGGGTCAAGCCGAAAAGCGCTGCTGTTATCAATCACCACAGCCCCACTATTCACTGCGGAATGGGCGTATTCCGTGCTTCCTGATCCGCCTGCAAAGAGCGCAATGTCAATACCCTTAAAGTTCTCGTTGGTTGACTCCTGAACCTCAAATTTCTGGCCTTGCCATGAAATTATCTTCCCTGCAGAACGCTTTGTAGCTAACAGCCTCAATTCATTAACTGGAAAATTCCGTTCGGCGAGAATTTTAAGAAACTCTTGTCCAACTGCTCCCGTTGCACCAACAATCGCTACATTTGGCATTCCTTTGTTCCTCCTTAAATATTTTTTAGACTTGTGGAAAAGGGTACCTCGCCGGAAGCAAGGCCCCAAGTCCCGCAGTGATTCATATATTACCGATAATCCAAAAGCACAGGTTGAATTTGTCGTCCGGCACAAGCCATGAGGATGGCTTCCGGCACTTTATCCATATGCGCTACCAGGGAATTTGCTTTAACTTGCGGATTATCTTGGCCAAACGGTACTAGGTAAATATTTTTTGTTATGAGTAAAGTCCCAATATTACGTGCATTGAGCCCCAGCCCATCATTGGTCGAAATCGCCAAAACCACCGGTCTTAGATTACGAAGATGGGATTTTGCTGCCATGAGCACCGGGGTATCTATAATTCCATTTGCCAGCTTAGCCAGGGTATTTCCGGTACATGGAGCAATGACAACACAATCAAACATTTCCTTCGGTCCGATTGGCTCAGCATCAGGAATTGAAAGAATCAAATCACTTTGCGTGATTTTCTGGAATTGATGCTTCCAATCCTCTGCCTTTCCAAATCGTGTGTCCATACTATCAACGGAGTAAGAGATTATCGGCATCACGTCAGCGCCTTCATCTACCAGTCGCTCGATAACATTTATAACTTCATGTATCATACAGTGTGATCCTGTAATAGCAAAACCAATCTTCAACCCGTCAAACTGCATCTCTCTCCGCACCTCCACTTTTAAGACTGAGCCGTAGTATTCATTGTGGTCAAGTGACGAAGAATAAGTTGCGGATAGATTTGAGCAAGAATTCGACCGGCCGTTTTGGGAGCTACAATGCCTGGGAGACCCGGGGCCAGAAGCGCTTTTATGCCAAGCATCTG
>JBAQLX010000153.1:0-5194 GCA_049302315.1 Desulfosporosinus sp. | reverse complement strand
GGGCTTGCCAGGTAATGGGATTGAGATATCCGATAATAAACCAGAGATTCATGAGCCATCCAAAGGCAAACCCGGAAAATAGCCCATAGATTG
Source organism: Desulfosporosinus sp. (assembly GCA_049302315.1). GTDB lineage: Bacteria > Bacillota > Desulfitobacteriia > Desulfitobacteriales > Desulfitobacteriaceae > Desulfosporosinus. Next base: position 5,101 of record JBAQLX010000153.1, on the reverse strand, counting down.
ATAGACTTATTTTCCCTTGGAGAAGACCGGTCTTTCTCAAGATACCTGCGACAAAACCAATCATCCCCCAACTGAACATTTGCCACGGGGTCCAGGGACCTTGTCCGAAAAAAAAATTCGAGACTACTGCAGCTGTCGCACCGGTCAAAAATCCTGCCTCTGAGCCGAACGCCATGGCTGTTATGATGATAATTGCCGAGGTCGGCTTAAAATTGGGTATTGGGGCAAAAACAACCCGTCCTAAAGCCGCCAGAGCAGCCATTACCGCAATAACAACCAATTCCCTGGCTTCAGGCCTCCGTTTTTCGAACCTTAAAAAGAACGGAACCAATGCGACGAGCATCAAGATCACACTTAATAAACCATAGTTTTGATCCCCGCTTAACGTTGAGAGCGCCAACAACAAAGGTAATAAGATAATTAACATCATTTTGACTACTTTTGTGTTCCTGCTTTGGCGCTTATCTTGCATAGCTCAATCACATCCTCACAAGTTACTGCCTTGGGGAATATTCCTCTGGCCATCCGGTTGGCAGCTGTCGTATAAAAATTGTTTCCGGCAAAAAACTCCTTCGCTTTGCCTGCTGAGACAATGTCCCCGTCAAACATCAGGGCACATTGATCAGCATTCACCGCCGCAAATTCGATATCATGCGTCACGATCACTATCGCCACAGCTTGAAGGCATAACTTTTTGAGGATCTTGCCTAATCCTTCCTTGGATTCGGCATCCAGCCCCTTGGTCGGCTCATCCAATAACACAATTTTGGGTTTCAATAATAAAAGCTTGGCCAGGGCCACCTTTTGCTGCTCTCCACAACTTAAATCATACGGGTGACGTGCAAAAAAATCAGTTATGCCCAATTCTTGGGCAATGCTGTCAATTTCAGCTCTGACGGTATCCTGATCCGGTCTAAGCATAGTTACCGCCTCTTCCAGATCCCCTAGGACTGTATCACCAACGAATAAAGCCCTTGGATTTTGCGGTAAAAGAGCTATATTATTGCGGTAAAGCTCGTTGGCTTTGAATGCCTCTATTTTTTTACCGTTAATGACGACCCTTCCTCGATACTGTTTCAGTAATCCGGAAATTACCCCCAGCATTGTCGTTTTACCGGTTCCGTTGCCACCTAACACACAAAGTATTTCCCCGGAGTAAGCCTTAAGCGAAAACCCTCGCAGAATGTCATTTCCCTCCCTGGAGTACTTAAACCAGATTTTTTCGGCTTGAATTATCGGCTTTTGTTCTTGAGCACGATCCTCAGATTGTTCTTCTGATACCCTCTCTCCAGGGTTCATATATTCATTTAGCCATTTTCTCCCGTCTCGCACGCTTAAAGGACAATAATTACCCAACCTAAGCGTGCTATAAATCCGAACCGCCGAAGGTAATCCTTTAAACATAGTCTGTTGATCTTTTCTGTTTGCCAGCAGTTTGGCTGTTTGCTCCGGCGGAGCAAAACAAACGATTGCTCCTTTTTCCATGACCACGATTCTATCCGCCAGCAGGAAGACTTCTTCAAGTCTGTGTTCTGTTAAAATTACGGTAACTGCTAATTCCCTGTTTATTTTGGCGATTGTGGCTAGGAAATCTTGAGCGGCAATGGGGTCCAGCTGCGCCGTCGGTTCGTCCAAGATTAGCAGCTTTGGTTGCATGGCCATCACCGCGGCCAAATTCAAAAGCTGTTTTTGTCCGCCCGACAATTCATCAACAGATTTTCCAAACCAGCCGTCTATGCCAAAGAAACTCGCCATTTCCGCCACTTTACGACGAATTTCGGAAGTACTGAACCCTAAATTTTCCAGACCAAACGATAATTCATGCCAAACGGTATCTGTCACTAACTGCGTTTCCGGATTTTGCATCACAAATCCGATTTCAGAAGCTGAGGTTTTTTGATCTAAGTTTCCAATATCTGTGCCTCGATAATCTACAGTACCAATCTTCCTGCCATGCGGTGTGAGCTCACGCTTGAGATGCCGTAAAAGGGTACTCTTGCCACAGCCTGACACGCCGCATACTAAAACAAACTCGCCTTCCTTAATTTCTAAGTTCACACTATTAAGCGCTCTTTCTTGGGTGTTAGGATAGGAAAAGCTCAGGTTTGTTATTTGGATGAACGCCATTTGTAACTCTCCCTAACTTCGATAATCATCGGCAAAAATGCTAACCCGGCAAATACTATGTAGAGGACAATAGCCTGTATTGATAGATTCAAAGGTCTAATTGACGGATAGAATTGCATGGTCCCATAACCTAAAAAATACCCTGCAAAGCAAATACCCGCTAATACGCTAATCAGGCCTAATACCAAACCATCCCGCTTAGCGAATTTGAAGACTGAAAATGTCGTTCTATTTTTTAATCCATATCCTCGAGCCTGCATAGAATCGGCCGTTTCAATGGCCTCCTCCATTGCCCAGCTTAAAAGGATGGATATTACTCTCATTCCTTTTTTTACTCTCTCAGGCAGACTTCCAGTACTTTGAGCCAATCCTATCGCCTGTTGAGCATTGGAGATTGTTTTCAGTTGATATTTTAACTTGGAGATCATGCGCATGGTCATTGTAATCAGCAGAGCCACCGCCGGAATCAGCTTGGCAAACAAATATAAAAATTTATCCGCTGTGATGACTTTATTATAACAGGAGAACCAGGCCAGAATGGCGATCAGAGAAGCTGCCGAACATATTCCATAAAGCACAGCTTCTAAAGTAATAGGATTGTCCATGAAGTAAAACAACACTGTTTTTCCTTGATGATTGAATAAGGGATTACTCATGGCGATTAATAGGAACATGGGCAGGTAAAATAGGAGACTTAACTTCACACCCCTTCGCCCGTTCAACATTAAAGAGAAAATAAGGGCTGAACTTAAGGTCACTCCCAAAAAAACCGGCTGCCTAAAAAAAAGCATCGTCAATGCCAGCATGACTGCAAAAAAGACAAAGCTTACGGCTGGATGAAACGCTGAGAATGCTCTGTTCAACCTTTTTCACTCTCCCGATCACTTCTGTCCTAAATCTTTACCCAGATTACAGGTATAATTCCATTCAATAGCGTCGCCATTTTTAAGCTTAGTTTTGTTGCACCCATAATTCGCATACAATTTGTTGACACTATACATCCAGCCGCTTAAAGGTCCGCCGTCAAACTCATAAAGATTATTAATACCCTTAATATAGGGTGTTTCTTGGGAACCTTCATATTGCAGCTGAATTTGATTTGCACGCACAATAGCCTTCAAGGCGTCAAAAACTGTTTCTCCATCTTTAAACTCAACTTTTGTGGGAGGCAAAATAATTCCGTCCGCTGGAACAACAGCTTTAAATTTTGCCTGTTTGTCAAGACCTTTGGCAACTGCAGTCGAACAGTTGATAGCAATAGTTACTGCTTTCTTGTCTGTATTATCCGATTGTATGGCCAGCGGAACTTGACTTGCCGGTGTTGGCAAGGAATGACCAGCTTCTCCGGTAGTCGTGTGTGCCGCTATTTTTTGGGGGGCATTTTCTTGACTTTGGGTCTTATCTGTTGTTTTGGGCACGTCTGTTTTAACCGGTTCAACTAATTTACTGCTATTTTCTGAGCTAAAAGAATTCCCGGTTGATTTAGTTTCGCCAACATTGCTTGCTGCCGTATTCATACTGTCCTTAGGCAACCCTGATGCAGCTTGCTTATCTGCACTGCAGCCGGTTATAAGCAGAATAACTATGCTCAGGAACATGGCTAGAAACAACGCCGGCTTTTTCAAGTATTATTCCTCCTTCCCTCACGCTTGATCTTGGATAAGAGGGCCCGTCCAGAGCATAGATTAGCTAATCGTTAGCGGACCCTCTTATCTTATACACTCTATACTCTTGTCCTGAATTTATACCTCTCCCCCAGCAGGTTTAGCTTCCAAAAACCAGTCTATATCCGGAAACGCTGCTACATCCACAAAGCTCCCAGCGTTCAAATGAGCATAGTCCTAGTCCCCAGTATTCTCAGAAGAGGGCACAACAGTCAGAGTTTTCTCCGGACGAAAATCATATAAGGAATTCTTGCCATCCTTTAATCTTACATAAGCAGCTAAGGCCAGCAGGGCTTGCTCGGAAGCAGTGTTATCCGATTTTCCAGTTAACAGATGTTTAAACCCTCCATCCGCGTCTCTAAATCGCAACAAGGCGCCCAAGAGAGTATTGTTATTTTTAATGAACAGCGGGCTAGTATCAATATCCATCCCCAGCGCAGACAAAGCAATAATTGTTTGACTAACGCTTTCGCTACTTTCGGTATCCCCGGCTTTGAATCCTCCCGCCGCGTCCTGCAGTGCTGCTAAACAAACTACCGCCTTATTCACAACAGCCTGCACCTCCGGTTGGCTGTCTGTATTGAAAGGGGCTAAAGCCTGCAGAGCCATCGCCGTAACATCCGGATCACTATCTCCGGTTCCGTCCAGGGAAAATCCGCCATCAGGCAATTGCTTGTTCATAATGATTTTCAACAATTTTTCCGGCGTCCATTGAGCAGTCGCAGGTAAATCGTAATCACCGCTGTTCAGAGCAAGCAGGGCAAAAATCGGTCCATTAATGCCCTGAGCTTCAATACCGGGATAATTGGCGATCTCCGCAATCAAGTCCTTGCCCCCGAAATTGCGGGGATCTCCTTTGGCTGCTCCTACAGCCAAGCTTATTCTAGCCAGGTCGGTTACTTTCCGGGTGACGGAGTTCCAATCCTGGAGATACTTCTCGTTTTCCGTCAGATAAGAAGACAAGCCGTCGTAGAGTTCCAGCCGTCCCAGTCCGAAAGTGGGCCAGTTATAGACCGTGGGATTAATGATTTCACCCGCAGACGCTTGGGTGAAGGCCGTTTGGATATAAGCCTTTTCCCAGGCTGCCAAACCATTGATTGTTTCATCCACCTGCCGGCGTTTTATAACTCCTGCCTGGGGCTGGACTAAGCTAGGAACCAGCGTACGCAGTTTGTTTTCCTGATCCGCGCTGATAATCCCTTCTCCTCCGACAATGACCAGATTAGAGATTGTTTCTTTATGGGCGTTCAGGAAATTGGCGGTGGCCTCCGGTATAGTCGTATCAACCATAATAATCGGGGAAAAAGAAT